>NZ_FZOB01000012.1 GCF_900188395.1 Desulfurobacterium atlanticum
GGTATGAATGGGAGAACGCCTTTTGAGGTTTTAAAGAGTAAGTGGGATTGTTTGTTTAATCTTAATGTTGCTTGTTTCCCTGTTGTGCTGCTTGAGGATGTTTTTGTGGTGGCTAATAGGCTGGGGGTATTGGAAAAGGGTGGGGAGAATGTGCTCACCCCCTACCTTTTACAAGATTGTTTTAAACTTTCATTTAACTTCAGAAAAATGAAACTTTTCGGTTGTGAAACAATCTCAGAATGGCTTTTTGTCATTCTAAAAATAAAGTTCAATAAAATTTCCTTAAAGCTCAAAGTTTTCCTCCAAATACCATTCGGTTTTACTTATGCTAAAATTCCAGTTAGCAAGCTGGAGAAGATAATCTGGAGTAAGGAATGAACATAGAAAAAATAATAAAAGTCCATGATAACCCACAGAAGCTGATAGAATTCATAAAGGCAATCACTCTGAAAGATAGGAAAATAAAAATAATGAACGTTTGCGGCTCTCACGAACACACAATAACCTTCAGCGGTATGAGAAGTGTTCTCCCAGAAAACATTGAACTTGTCCCAGGACCCGGCTGTCCGGTATGCGTATGTTCTGAAAGCGATATAATAAACGCAATTAACCTATCAAAGAGAGACGACACCATTCTTGTAACTTACGGAGATATGTTGAGGGTTCCAACAAAAATAGGCTCAATAAGAACGGAAGGGAAAAACTACAAAATGGTAAGTGCTCCGCATGAGATCATAAAAATCGCAAAAGAAAATCCGGACAAACATATAGTGTTTTTCTCCATAGGTTTTGAAACAACTACAGCTCCAACGGCTGCACTGATAGAAATGGATCTGCCTGAAAATGTGTCTATACTCACCGCACAAAAATTAACTCCAGAAATAATGGAGCTTCTTGTAAAAGATTCTGAGGTAGGAGTTGATGCTTTCGTAGCACCAGGACATGTATCAGCTATCGTTGGAGCTAAAGCGTGGAAAAAATTCCCGGAAAAATACAAAATACCAACAGTAGTAGCAGGTTTTGAGCCTGAAAACTTACTGCTTGCAATAGCCGTTATTCTTCTTCAAATAAAAGAAAACCAGTGTGAACTTAAAAACGTTTATAAAGGCGTGGCAAAGGAAGAAGGCAATAAAAAAGCTTTGCAACTTATATACAAATATTTTCAGAAAGCAGATGTAAACTGGAGAGGAATAGGTTATATTCCAGAATCTGGGCTTGAGTTTAAAGAAAAATATAACCACCTAAACACAAAGAAAATTTTTAATCTACCTGAAATTAAAGAAGAAAAGATACTCGGATGTATATGTGACAGAATTATTTTAGGCAAAGCTTATCCAGATGAATGTAAACTTTTTGGAACAGTATGTACCCCAAGAAATCCTAAGGGTCCATGCATGGTATCTTTAGAAGGCGCCTGCAATATATGGTATAAAGCTGGGAGGAAATAGGAGTAGAAAGGAGTATGGAAAAAGTTATTAAAATACTGATAGTTGATGATGAACCTTTCAACGTAAATCTTATGGATAAACTTGTAAGAAAAGCTATAAAAAGGTCATTCTCTATTTTTGATTTTAAAATAACCAAAACTGTCTCCCCTACAGAAGCGCTCGAAAGTATAAAAAGCAGTCCTCCTCACCTTTTAATAACAGACATTATGATGCCTGAAATTGATGGATACCAATTAATAAAAGAAGTCAGAAAGCTGTATAACATGGAAGAGCTGAAAATAATTGTAGTTACAAGTCTTGAAGACAGAGACTCAAGAATACGGGCACTCCTTGCAGGTGCAAATGACTACACTGTTAAGCCAGTTGACGCCGTTGAATTTCCAATAAGAATAATGAACAATATTAAATTGATAGAAAACTATCTCCTTTTGAAAGATAGAACACTGCTTCTTGAAAATGCAGTCAAGGAAGCCACAAAGGAGATAAGAGAAAGAGAAAGAGAAATAATATTTAGACTCGCAGAAGCCACAGAATATAAAGATGCTTTCACAGGAAACCACATCCATAGAGTCGCAGAATACTGCAAGCTGATAGCAGAAGGATATGGATGTGATAAAAGTTTTATTGAGAGCATCTATATCGCATCCCCACTCCATGACATCGGTAAAATTGCCATTCCCGAGAAAATTCTTGGAAAACCAGGAAAACTTACTCAAGAGGAATTTGAAATTATGAAAAAACATACCATATACGGGGCAAACCTTCTTAAAGGAACAAAAATTCCCCTTCTTCAATTTGCCCAGAAAGTTGCGTTATACCACCACGAAAAATGGAACGGAAAAGGTTATCCTGAGGGTCTTAAAGAGAAAGAGATACCTCTTGAAGCACGAATCACTGCAATTGCAGATGTTTTTGATGCACTAACATCTGTAAGGCCATACAAAAAAGCTTTCCCGTTTGAAAAAGCGATGGAGATAATTAAGGAGGAAATCGGTAAAAGCTTTGACCCTGAACTTGCTACAATATTTATAGAGGAAGAAAAGGAAGTTTATAAAATATATAAAACATTTAGTTCTCTAAAAGGGGAAGTGGAGGATGCAACAGTATAAACCTGATGAAATAAGAAAATTTCTTGAAAAAAAGATAAAACCAGTAGCTGAAAAAAGATTTATTGAGTTTGGAATGGATAAAGAGGAAGCTGAAGAACTAATAGAAGAGGGAATAGATTCTATATTTAGTAAAATATTCTTGATAGAAAAATTTCTTAAAGATAAAAATTATAAGGCACTTATAAAACTTACTCATTCTATAAAAGGAGTTCTTTTAAACCTTGGACTTGAGAATGAAGCAGAAGCTTTTAAAAAAGTAAAGCATATGTATGAAAACGGAAAAAATTACATAGAAATAGAAACTCAAACCAGAAAAGCCATTAAAATGCTATTAAATGAAGGAAAATAATGCGTTCACTATCTCTAAAAGTTAAACTTTTTCTCATTTTAACAATTTCTCTGATGGCTTTCTTACTAAATTTCACATTCATTATTCATTCAACTTACAAAGAGTACAAAACTGCAAAAATTGAGCAAGAATATACAATAATGGCAAAAAGTCTTATAGAACTCATTCATGAAATCGCCAAAGAAAGGGGACTTTCAACAGTATATGTAGCATCAAGAAGAGATTTTTTTAAAAACAAAATGCTTATAGAAAGAAACATTTTAGACGGAAAACTGGTAAAGTTTGAAGATTCTTTAAAAAAGAGCAACCTCACAATTGCAAAAAAAATAACTGAGATTCTTCAAAAGGAAAAAGAGAAATTATATAAAATCAGAAACAAAACAGTAATAGATGCAGAAAGAACCAATTACGTAGAAGTATTCAACTTTTACTCTGGGCTGATTGAAAGTTTATACACTTTCTTCAAAAACTCTAAAATATTGTCGGGCAACTTTGAGCATGAAATATATCCCCTTGACAGATTAAAAAACATAGAAGGAAAATTAAGAGCATTTATAGCTGTGGGACTTGCTACAAAAATTGATAATCTAATAATTCAAAAAATAAACGAATACTGTAACGAAAAAAAACTCATTTTTACATCTCATATAACAGAAGATTTAAACAAAATCCTTCAAAGAAGAGTATATAAAACTCCAATCGGTATAAAAATCCATCAAATAATAACAAAACTTAAAAATGGAGAGAAAGTAAATATCACTCCTGAAGAATGGTGGAAAATAAAAACCAGACAGATAGATGAACTGTATAAAATTGAATTAAACATTATAGATCACACTCTTAAAACAATTTCCACAAAACAAGAAATTTTAAGAAAAAGACTTATCGGGGAATTTTTTTTTCTTTTTTATATTTCTTGCATCATTGATAACTCTGGTTGTTCTAACTTTAAAAGATGTATATAGAAATATTGATGACTTAAAAATTGTTTTATCATCAGCTGTCAAAGGAAATTTTGATTTGAAAATGAACGAAAACACACCTGGAGAACTGGGAGAAATCGCTAAAAGTATCAACAAACTCCTTGAAATATTTAAGAAATTTACATATAACGAAAAAATATTTATAGCTTCCGTATCCCATGAACTCAGAACCCCTTTAAATGGAATAATAGGCTTCTTAAACCTTCTACTTCAAAGCAATCTATCAAAAGAGCAACAAATGTATGTTGAAAATGCGGAGAAATCTGCAAGGCAGCTGCTTGAACTTATAGAAGACCTTCTTGACACAACAAAAATTCAAACCGGGCAGATAGAAATAAGAAAAGAAGAATTTGATTTAAACCAGATTATCCAGGAAGTCATAGCGACTGTTTCTTCACGGAAAAAAGCCAAATCCTTGAAATTTATCAATAAAATTCCAAATTTTCCGAATATTTTTATAGGAGATAAAAAAAGAGTAAAACAGATCCTTCTTAATCTTCTCTCTAACGCATTTAAATACACAAAAGAAGGTTTTATAGAGCTTGGAATTAAAGATATAAAGGAAACTGACAAAAATACAATCATTACATTTTACATAAAAGACACAGGAATAGGCATTCCAAAAGAAAAACAGAAAGAGATGTTTAAGCCGTTTGTAAGAATCCACTCTCAGGAAACAAAAGAAATAAAAGGCACGGGACTTGGACTTTACATATCAAAATCTCTTGCAAAACTTATGGGGGGAGACATCTGGTTTGAATCTGAAGAAGGGAAAGGAACAACATTTTACTTTAAAATTCCTTTAGAAAAAGGGCGGAAAAAAACAGAAGAAGAACTAAAGGCACTTCAAATTAAACCTCCAGCAGAAAAAAAATTGGATAATTTTTCAAACATTAAAATCCTTGCAGCAGAAGATGAACCTATAAACAGAAAACTTCTTCAAAAGATATTTGAGAAAAACTTCAATATAAAAGACATTGACATAGTAGAAAACGGATTTGAAGCTTACAAAAAAGCTATAAAAAACAATTACGATATAATCTTTCTTGACATACAAATGCCTGTAATGGATGGATTTGAAGCTCTGGAGAGAATAAGAAAAGCCGGAATTAAAACTCCTGTCTATATGCTTACTGCTGATGCTTACAAGGACACAGAGACAAAAGCTATGAAACTTGGAGCCAACGGCTATATTACAAAACCCATAGAATTAGACAAACTGACAGAAATTCTAAGAGAAATAAAGAAAAAATAAGCTAAAATTGAACCCACCTGCATGTGTGGAGGTTAAGGTGAAAAATTACCTGCTTTTTATTTTTATTTTGATATCAGTTTCATCGTTTGGCACATGCGGGAGAAAAGGAGACCCCCTTCCCCCAAGAATCTTTGAACCTGCTACTGTAAATAAATTAAACTATCAGCAGGTGATTTTAAAACCGCTAATATACTGGAACCCTCCTTCAAAATTTATAGACGGTGAACCTATCCCGAAAAATTCTATAAAAAATCTTAAATACCTTATTGACATCAATTTTGGAGAAAAAAAAGCGGTAACAGATAAACTTTACTTTTTGGACGGTGAAAGGAAAATGGGAGAAAAAGTTTGTTATAGGGTTGCAGCTATTTACAAAAAGGAAAAGGGAGAATTTTCTGAACCTGTTTGTTTTAAAATAGAAAAACCTATCAAAGAAAAACCTTCTGTAGGAGAAACTTTTGCTGGTGATGAAACGGTTAAAATTTTATTTAGAACACCGACCCTTCACCCTATAGAAATCTTTAGAACAGAAAAAAAGAAACCATTTTCTGTTATAAAGCCTTACGCCATAATAAACAATGCAACATTTGTTGACAAAAAAGTGATAAACGGTAAAACTTACATTTACAAATTCCGCTACGCAGAAAACAGATTAAAAGGACCATTCACAGAACCTGTTCAATTAACTCCAGAAGACAATATCCCTCCAGAGCCACCTAAAAACCCTGTTCTTGTCCGTTTAGACAACTCTACATGCATTATAGTATGGGAACCATCACCATCAAAAGATACCGTTTATTACACAATTTTTTTAAACGATAAAGAATTAGGAAAAACTGAAAACCTATACTTCCAGACAACCTGCAAAAAGGGTATATTTAAAGTGATTGCTGTTGATAAAGCGGGCAACTTAAGTATTCCAGAAGCTGTTAAAAGGAGGTAAACTATGTGTATCTTCTGTAAAATTGTAAACAAAGAGATTCCAGCCAAAGTAGTGTATGAGGATGACCTTGTGATGGCGTTTCACGACATAAATCCACAAGCACCTATTCATATACTGATAATCCCTAAAGAGCATATTCCAACAGTAAATGATATTGAAGAGAAACACAAAGAATTGATAGGACATATCTTTACCGTTGCAAAGACAATAGCAAAAGAGATGGGATTTGCAGAAAAAGGTTACAGAATCCTTATAAACTGCAATAAAGATGGAGGACAGGAAATCTACCACATCCACTTCCATCTTTTTGCAGGAAAACCTTTAGGTCCAATGATTTGCAAGTAGGAGAGTGTATGTTCATAACCTTTGAAGGAATTGAGGGAAGCGGAAAAACCACACAAGCAAAACTCCTTTACCAGTGGCTTATAGACAGCGGAAAAGAAGCACTATTTACAAGAGAACCTGGAGGCACTCCAGCAGCTGAAGAGATAAGAGAATTTATCCTTACAGAAAGAGAAGAACCTTTTCCCGAAAATGCCGAGCTTTTCCTGTATATGGCTGCCCGCTCTTTCCATGTTGAAAATTTTATAAAACCTGCTTTGGAAAACGGCACTACTGTAATTTCCGACCGATTTTCAGATGCCACAATCGCCTATCAGGGATTTGGCAGAGGCATTCCCGTAGAAAAAATTGAGTATCTAAACAGTATAGCCACGAAAGGTTTAAAACCAAATATAACATTTTTAATAGATATTCCTGTAGAAGAGGGACTAAGAAGAATAAAAAAAAGGAAACTTGACAGAATAGAAAAAGAGGCAGTTGAGTTTCATCAAAGAGTAAGAGAAGGCTATCTTCAAATAGCAAAGAGAGAGCCAGACAGAGTTGTGGTAATAGATGGAAGAAAAAAGGTAGAAGAAATTTTTGAAATCATTAAGACTACTATTGAGAGAAAAGCCGATGCCGTTTAGCAGTATCGTCGGTCACGCAAAACAGCTTCACACAATAGAAGAACTGATAGAAAAGAAAGTGTTCCCTTCATCTGCAATTTTCTCAGGTCCAGAAGGTGTGGGAAAAAAACTTGTGGCGGTAGAAACGGCAAAAATCCTTTCAGGAAACGAGTTCGGAATAAAAATTGTAGGAGAAGATAAACCTCCTACAATAGATGAAATCCGGGAAATAACCTCCTGGCTTTCAATGAAACCTACACATTCAAAAAGGAAGATTGCAATAATAGACAGTGCAGAACTTATGAGAAATGAAGCTGCAAACGCTCTTTTAAAAACACTTGAAGAACCGCCAGAATACGCAAACATAATTTTGATAACCTCAAACGAAAACGCTCTTTTACCAACAATAAAATCCCGCTGCAAAATTTTTCGTTTTGGAAAGCTAACAAAGATTCAGGTTGAAACAATTCTCAAAAATTTAGGTGTTGAATATGACAGCAGAATACTCAAAATCTGCGGAAACAGCCCGGGAAGGGCAATTGCCCTTTCAAACAGTAAAGTGCCAGACTTAATAGCACACCTTCTAAAACTCCTGAAGGAGAAAAAACTACCAGCTGAAATCCTTGATTTTTCTTCAAAGTTCTCATCAATGACCCGGGAAGAAACAAATCTTTTTATTGAATCACTTATAATTCTTTTTTCAGAAAAGAAAATCTTTCTTGACTGGTTTGAACCTCTTGAAAAAGCAAGAAATTTTCTAAACTTTTACGCAAGGCCAAGAAACGTAATTGAATGGCTGCTTATAACAGTAACACTTAAGAAGGAGCAAAGATGAACGAAATAGAGAAACTCAAAAAAGAGATGATAAAAATAGGCAGACTTATATTCCAATCTGGCTTAACAGACAGCCACGGCGGAAATATAAGCGTAAGGTATAACGACTACATACTTATAAAAAAATCGGGGAAAATGCTCGGAACATTAACAGAAGAAGACATTGTGGTAACCACAGTAGAAGAAAATCCAGAGCTTGATAAAACCGCTTCTATAGAACTTAAAGTTCACAGAAATATCTATAAAAAATTACCTGAAGTAAAGGCAGTTGTTCACGCCCATTCCCCTTATACAGTTGCCGTTTCTCTTACAACCAATGAAATTATCCCCCTTGATTCTGAGGTTAAATTTCTCCTTGGAACAGTGCCGGTTTTATCAGCAAAACAGGTAATAAGCTCTAATGAAGTAGCAGAAAAGCTACCAGAATTACTTAAAAAGTGTAAAATTGCCGTTGTAAAATCTCACGGACCTTTCTCCACAGGAAAAACACTGGAGGAAGCATATAAATACCTTTCAGCAGTTGAAAACTCCTGTAAAATAATCTCAATCGTTAAAGGAATGGAGAGATAGATGGAGGAATTTAAAGAGATTTCAATAATCGGACTTGGACTTATTGGAGGTTCATTTGCACTTAATCTTAAAAATGGAGGATTTAAAGGGAAAATTACCGCCGTTGACCTTAATCCTGAAGCTATAGAAAAAGGTAAGGAGCTTGGTATAATAGATGACGGAGATACAGAGGGAGAGGCGATTAAAACAGCTGACCTTGTAGTTATTGCGACCCCTGTAGGTGCCTACAAAAGCGTAATTAAAACAATAAAAGAAAAGATAGACAGAAACAAAAAAGTAATAGTTACAGACCTTGGCAGTGTAAAGGGACAGCTGGTTTACTTTTGTGAAAAAGAACTTGAAGGAGTTGCACCTTTTGTTGGTGGCCATCCGATAGCAGGAACTGAAAAATCAGGCGTTGAAAACAGCGTTAACGGCCTTTTTAAAGGAGCAAAATTCATAATTACACCCACTGAAAACACCGACATAAAAGCAAAAGGGAAAATAAAACAGCTGTGGCAAAAACTCGGGTCAGAAGTTATAGAAATGGATCCTTACTACCATGACCAAATTTTTGCATCTGTAAGCCATCTTCCCCACGTTGTAGCTTACTCAATAGTTGATGCAATAGATATACTCTCTAAAAAATTCAAAACAGACCTTTTCCAGTTTACAGGAGGCGGTTTTAGAGATTTTACAAGAATTGCGATGAGCGACCCTGTAATGTGGAGGGATATTTGCATTGAAAACAAAGATAATATTTTAGAAGCTATAAAAACGTTTAAAAATGCGCTCACTGAGGTTGAAAAACTGATAGAAAAAAATGACAGAGAAGGGCTTAAAAAATTCTTTGAGATTGCAAGGGAAAAAAGAAACAAAATCCAGTAGCTTTCTGAACTGTAAAACAGAAAACTATTTTAAGATTTCTATCTGGTTTTAAAAGCCATTCTGAAAGTAAAACCCACAAATAGAAACGTATCCTTAAAATCCAAGATAAGCCTGTTTCACCTTCTCGTTATTAAGAAGATTTTCCGCTTTATCTTCCATTGTTATTCTACCGTTTTCTATAACATAAGCCCTGTCTGCAATCTTCAAAGCCTGATGGGCATTCTGCTCAACAAGCAAAATAGTTGTTTTATGCTCCCTGTTTATCTTTACAATAATTTCAAAAATCTGTTTTATTATAAGGGGAGCAAGTCCAAGACTCGGCTCATCAAGAAGAAGAAGTTTTGGTCTTGCCATAAGAGCCCTTGAGATAGCAAGCATCTGCTGCTCACCACCTGATAGTGTGCCACCAAGCTGATTTTTTCTCTCTGCAAGTCGGGGAAAGAGTTCAAAAACATACTCAAGATCCCGCTTTATACCTTCCTTATCATTACGAAGATAGGCACCCATATCAAGATTCTCCATCACTGTCAGCTCTGGAAAAATCATCCTTCCTTCAGGAACCTGAACAACACCTTTTGCAACAATCTTATGAGGGGGGAGACCGTGAATCGGCTCACCGTTAAAAATTATCTCACCTGAACGGGGAGGAACCACGCCACATATTGACATTAAAGTGGTGGTTTTCCCGGCTCCGTTGGCACCTATAAGAGTAACTATCTCCCCTTCATTAACTGTAAGAGAAACGTTATGTAAAGCCTGAATGTTTCCATAAAAAGTATTTATATTCTTAACCTCAAGCATTGTGCTCCTCTCCAAGGTAAGCTTTTATAACGTCTGGATTCCTTCTTATCTCCTCTGGAGTGCCTTTCGCAAGAAGTCTTCCGTATTCCATCACGTAAACCATTTCAGAAATGTTCATAACAAGCTTCATATCGTGCTCTATCAAAAGTATAGCTATCTTCTCATTATCTCTTATGTGGTAAATTAGATCCATAAGCTCAGCTGTCTCTTTCGGATTCATTCCTGCAGCAGGTTCATCAAGAAGAAGAATTGTAGGTTCTGTGGCAAGAGCCCTTGCTATTTCAAGGCGTCTCTGTGCCCCGTATGGTAAATTTTTCGCAAGTTCATTTACATACTTTTCAAGACCTACAGTTTTAAGAAGCTGATAGCTTTTCTCTATCGTTTCCTCTTCCTCTTCTTTTGTTTTCGGCGGTCTAAAAATAGCGCCAAGAATGCCTGTTCTTGTCCTGCAGTGTCTTCCTATCATAACGTTCTCAAGTGCTGTCATATTGGGAAAAAGCCTTATGTTCTGAAAGGTTCTTGCAAGGCCAAGTTCTGTAATCTGATTGGGCTTTAAACCGTTAATCCTTACCTTTTTGCCTTCTTTTGTTTTCAAAAATATATCTCCGGAAGTCGGCTTATAGATTCCAGTTACACAGTTGAAAAATGTTGTTTTTCCAGCACCGTTTGGACCTATAAGGGCAACTATCTGCTCAGGATAAACTTCAAGAGTTACATTATCAACAGCTACAAGACCACCAAACTTTTTAGTTAAATTTTTAACTTCAAGAATAGGCTCCTTTTGTGCTTCCATCCTTTTCTAACTCCTTCTTTTTGTAAACGAATCTTCCACCTCTAAAAGGAATTAAACCTTCAGGTCTAAACACCATTACAAGAACCATCGCAAGACCAAATACAAGCATTCTGTAATCTGAGAAAGCTCTTAAATACTCCGGCAAAAGTATCATCATAAGTGCGGCAATTATCACACCAACTATTGAACCCATTCCACCAAGAACAACTATAGCAAGAATAACCACAGATTCAAAAAAAGTAAAGCTTGCAGGGTTAACAAATGTAGTTTTAGCGGCAAAAATAACCCCTGCAAACCCCGCCCATGTGGCACCAAGGGCAAAGGCAGAAAGTTTAGCTTTAACTCTATCTATTCCCATCGCCTGACATGCTATCTCATCCTCTTTAAGAGCAAGCCATGCCCTTCCAAGACGGGAATTTTGAAGTCTGTTTACAACAAAAATTGTAAATATTACAAGGGCAACGGTAATGTAATAGATGAAAACCAAAGACTGGTCAACATTCATCTTTATTCCAAAAAGAGACGGCCTCGGAATGCCTGAAATACCACTTGGCCCGTTTGTAAGACTATCCCAGTTTTCAAGAACAATTCTAATAATTTCTCCAAAACCAAGAGTAACAATGGCAAGATAATCACCACGGAGCCTTAAAATCGGAAAAACAAGAATAATACCTGCTATAGCAGCAAGAATACCTGCAATGGGAAAAACTGCCCAGAATCCAAGTCCAAAATATTTGTTCAAAAGTGCGTATCCATAAGCCCCAACAGCATAGAAGGCAACATACCCAAGGTCAAGAAGACCAGCAAGCCCCACAACGATATTAAGTCCAAGACCAAGAACAACATAAATCAACGCTGTTGTCATGATGTTGGTCTGATATGAAGAGAAGATTAAAGGAAAAACGAGAATGAACACCAAAGCGGACAAATATATAAGTTTACTGTAATAAGGATGATTTAAAAGCTTATAAATAAAAGTATCTTCGGTATTTCCACCAGCTTTCTTATCTCTCCTTTCAAGAAGATATCTCCACAGCATTGACAAAAAGAACGCTCCGATAAAAACATAAATAACGTTATTCCATCTGTAAGAAACACTGTTTTCAGCAGGATGAAGCTTAATAACCATAATGGGAAATGTGAGAAAAACAAACCATAAAGCCGTTATAAGCGACTTTTTCATCTCTTCTACCACTCTTTCCATCTTTCTAACCTGCCATTAAACTTTTTCAGTATTTGATTTTCCTAAAATTCCAGCAGGACGGAAAATAAGAATAAGAACAAGAATTATAAACGCAAAAACATCCTCATAATCGCTTGAAATATACCCTGTTCCAAAACTTTCAGTCAAACCAAGAACAACTCCACCAAGAGCAGCACCTGGAATGCTGCCGATACCACCTAAAACAGCAGCGGTAAAAGCTTTAAGCCCTGCGATAAAACCTATGAAAAAGTTTATCTGCCCCACATAAGAACCTATCAAAACACCGCCAACAGCAGCAAGGGCAGAACCTATAATAAAAGTCAAAGAAATCGTCTTATCAACATCCACACCACACAACATAGCCATCGTTTTATTCTGGGCTGTTGCTCTCATGGCTTTTCCCATCTTTGTCTTTTTAACAAAGAGATGAAGGGCAATCATCACTATAACAGTTACAACTATGATAACCACTCCAACAGGATCAACATAATCTGCTATTTTATCAAGAAACTTAGGAACAGGAATAATTTCTGGAAAAGGCACAAAATCAGCGGTCTGAGAAAGCATAACATAGTTTTGCAAAAATATTGACATACCGATAGCACTTATAAGAGGCGAAAGACGTGAAGCATGCCTTAAAGGCTTATAGGCTATCTTTTCAACTGTAAACCCATAAGCAGAAGAGTAGATAACAGCAACAAGCGTTGAAATAAGGAAAACAAAAACGATGTTTAATCCCATTGAAGCAAGAATAGTTGCAGTTATAAGAGCTACAAAAGCTCCTATCATATATATCTCACCGTGAGCGAAATTGATAAGCTGAATAATTCCATAAACCATTGTATAACCAAGTGCTATAAGAGCATAAATACTGCCTTTTGTTAACCCGCTCATAAAAAGGTCCAAAAAGTAAGCCCAGTCCATCTCGCTGCTCCTCATTCAAACATAAATTGACGGTGAGAAGCATTATACAACACTTCTCACCGTCCTAATTTAGTATGCAGAAAAATATATGCTTTTTACTTTGAAGGTGCATAAATCTGAACAAACTTTCCGTTCCTTACCTGATAAACTGCAAAGCCTACACCTTCAGCTTCACCTTTTTTATCAAACTTAATTTTTCCAAGTGGTGTTTCCACATAGTTTGAGCGAAGTGCAGCAGTAACTTTATCAAAATCTGTTGTTCCTGCTTTTTTGATAGCCTCAAAAAGAGCCTGTGTCGCAGCATAAGCGTTAAAGTAAAATGCTCCCGGCTTTGTTCCATACTTTTTCTTATGTTCACTAAAGGCAACCTTATAGAGAGGATTTCCAGAAATATCCTTTGGACCTGAAGCATAAACTCCTTCTGCGTACTTTCCAGCTACCTGAATAAACTTATCGTTCTTTATACCATCACCGGAAATAAAAGGCGCTTTAAGTCTTTTTCTTCTCATTGTCATAACAATTTTTGAAGCTTCTGGATGGTATCCACCAAACATTACAACATCTGGACGAGCTCTTTTGATTTTTTGAACAACAGCAGAATAATCCATAGCTCCCGGAGTTATACCCTCAAAAAGAACAACTTTGGCTTTACCGCTCTTTTCTATATAGTTTTTAACATAAGTTGCAAGACCTTTACCGTAGTCACCTTTATCATGAATAATAGCAACTCTTTTAGCATGAAGCTTGTTAATTATAAAATCAGCCTGCAGTTTGCCCTGTGCATCATCAGGAGCAATTGTTCTGAAAAACACAGGATATCCAATCTCTGTAAGAGAAGGATTTGTTGCAGATGGAGAAATTACAGGAATTTTATCCTGTTTATAGATAGGAAGAGCCGCCTTTGTTGCTCCACTACAGATATGACCAATTACACCTACAACCTTGCTTGTAACAAGGCTTGTAGCAACGTTTGTCGCCACTTCCGGCTTACACTGGTCATCAAGAACGATAAGTTCAATCTTCTTACCAAGAATACCACCGTTTTTGTTGTACTTTTCTGTAACTATCTTAGCCGCGTGAACTGTCGGAATACCGAAAGGAGCAAGATCACCTGTGTGAGGCCCTGCAACCCCTATTTTGATAACATCTGCAGCAATAGACGGCGCAACTGTCATAAGCACCGCAACTAAAGCTACAGAAAGAAGGCTAAATATCTTCTTCATTCTGCTACCTCCTTTTAATAAAATATGAGTTTAATTTCCAATTTTATCTCAATCCTAAAAGTCTGTCCAGAATAATGGATGCAGCAGAACGAACAGAAAGATGATTATAATCGGTAGGACCGCATATAGGTTCAAGAATATAATCAGCCCTTTTCACAAAATCTTCTGTAAGTCCCCAGCCTGTTCCAAAACATATTACATAAGGAGAATCTTCTTTATTTATCAATTCCCTCATTTGCCCGAAAGAAACTGCATTTTCATATTTTTTAGCAGTTGTGACAACAACCTTTGGTTTCTTTCCCTCAATTTTTTCAATATCCGAAACAACATTTTCAAAATAAGGAACAGCTTTCACAAGTTTTAAAGCTTCCCATCTTTTCGGGTTATACTCTCTTCCATGCCCTCCCTGCCAGAAGGAGAGAAGCTTATTTGCAAGCCAGAGATGATTCTCTATCGGTTGAACAATGTAATAACCTTTAATCCCATAAGTTCTTGAAGACCTTGCAATATCATGGATATCAAGGGTTGTTAAAGAGGTGGTCACAACCCTTCTTTCTTTATTGTAAACAGGATAGTGAAGCAGTGAAACATAAACGGACATCTAACCTTCTCCTTTTTTGAAAAAAATATAAGCTCCAGCCCCTGCAAGATAAAGGGGAAGTAGGAGCGGTTTAAATGAGAGAACACAGGCTCCACCCAGTAAAAACGCACTTTCAAGTAGCGGAAAATAATCTTTTTTTTCCTTTTCTGTAAGTTTGCTTTCAATTAAAGACGGCAATCTCTGCATAAAAGAAGTATAAGAAACCGCCGTTTTCATTGTTCTTCTTCTAAAATCATCAAGTAAAAATTTTGGAATAAGCTTTTTCAAATATGGTTGAAGGACAGGAGGCAGGGTAAATTCTGGATAGATAATTCTTGCCACAGACTCTGTATGTGTAACAGTTTTAAGAAGAACAAGAAGCTCTTCAGGGAGAACAAGATTAAACTGCTTTGTTATTGCAAGTTCTTCGTAGAAAAACTTTTCAGCATCTATCTTTGAAAGAGGTCTGTTGTAATACTTATCAAGAAAAATCAGAAGTTCTCTTTTAAGAAGCTGCTCATTCACATCTTTTCCAACAGCTCCAACCATCTTTAAAGCTTCAATAATAAGGTCAACATCCTTTTTCATAACCGCATAAGAAAACATGAAAAACGCAGAAAAGGTATCCGGACAGAGTCTTCCAATTATTCCAAAATCTACAAAAGCAAGCCTTCCATCGTCAAGAACAAATATATTACCCGGATGCAAATCTCCGTGAAACACCGAAAGCTCAAAAATCTGCCTGTTTACAACTATAACAAAATCTTCAGCAAGCTTGCGCCTGTCAAATTTCTCAAGATTTTTCACATCTGTAAGCTTTGTTCCCTCTATAAATTCAGACACAAGAACATTTCTATTTGTATAATCCCAGTAAACTTCTGGTATAACAAGCCTTGGCTCCTTTTCAACGGCAAACTGCCGAAACATCTCCATGTAGGATGCCTCTTTTGTAAGGTCAAACTCATCAAGTAAAACCCTTTCAAACTCTTCAACTATGGAAGGAACCCTGTAATCCCTTAAAGGTTTAACAAATCCCGCAAGTTTGTTCACCAAAAGTTTTAGAATGGTTATATCTTTCTTTATATGCTTTTCAACTCCCGGCTTTATAACCTTCACAGCAACCTTTTCACCGGACTTTAAAACCGCAGTGTGAACCTGTGCTATAGAGCCTGAACCTATAGGTTCCTCGGAGAATTCCAAAAACTCATCCCTAATATCACCTAAAACAGAAAGTATCTCTTCTGTCGGAGCGGGAGGAACTTTATCCTGAAGTTTTTCAAGTTCTTTTATAAACTCTTCAGAGAAAACATCAACCCTTGTTGAAAGCATCTGACCAATTTTTATGTAGGTTGGTCCAAGAGTTTCAAGAGCAACTCTCAACCTTTCTGGAGGAGGATAGTCAAGCAGAAATTTCCATTTTCTAAAAAAAAGCTTCCCTGCTCTTAAAAAAACAGAAGGAACACGTTCACTTAAATACTCATAACTACAATAAAAGAGTGCCCCTAAAATATCCCTTAACCTTTTGTTTCTTTCGCCTATTGATATCAACCCTTATCACCTTTCAATTTTTCAATCTCGTCTTTCAACTTTTCAATCTCTTTTTTAAGCTCTTCAAATTCCGACCTTGTAACAAGATTCATCTTTCCCAGTATCTTCTCTATTTTGCTTTCAATTTCTTCTTTCTGCTCCTCTATACTCTTTTTGACCTCAGAAAGAATCTTAACTCCTTCCTTCTCGGCTATCTTACCCTCTTCTTCAAGTTTTTTTACTATTTCCTCTATTTTCCTGTTTACCACAGAAATAGCTCCTATCTCAACAAGTGCTATTTTCCTGATAATATCTGAAAGTCTTTCCATAACTCCTCCACAAATCAGATTTTACATATTTAAATTTATACCATAATCTTATAAACTTCTAAAGAAAAGTTTTCCTTTCAAAGGTTTTTGTTTAAAATAGGAATTCAAAATCGCTGTTTCTGTTTAAGGAGTTTAGGTGAAAAAGCTTTTAGCTACCGTGCTTTTTCTAATTCTTGCAAACAATATCGCCTTCGCCAGAACATCTTACCCTGTTACAGTTACAGCTGATAAAGTTACAGGAAACATTAAAGAACTCATAACAGCAATAAACGGAACTTTAAAATACGGAAACACAACACTATCCGCTGACCTTATAGTTTTTGACAGAAAGGAAAAAAAACTAACGGCCATAGGTAATGTTCTATTTAAAGATGGAAACACAAGACTTCTCTGCATCGAGCTTAAATACTCCCTTAAAACCAAAAAAGCGGAATTAACAGATGCAAAAGGACAGTTGTCAAAAACAGACTTTATAAAAGCTAAAAAACTTATAAAACTATCACAAAACTTGTGGATAGCATACGATGGAATATATACCCCCTGCTGTAACTGCTGTGAAAGACCTGACTGGTCAATAGAAGCAAAAGAGTTTAAGGTGCAGACGGGGAAAAGTTTTAAAGGGAAATGGGTCGCTTTTGACATATTTTCTGTTCCTGTAATACTTTCACCTGTAATAAGTGGACCGATAGTTGAAAAGAGAACAACAGGATTTTTAATACCTCGTCTTGGCTACATAAGAAACCAGGGATTTACAGTAAAGCAACCTTTCTTTCTTGTCCTTGGAAGAAGTGCTGACGCTACATTTTACTTTGAAAAGCGATTCAATGATGGAAGTGCAAAAGGTATAAATTTTCGCTACGTTTTATCTCCATATGCCAGAGGCGATCTTGATTACAACAGGGTTGACTCTGAAGACAAAACAGAGTGGAGTATAAACTTAAATCATTCCTACTTAAAATCGGATTACTCTTACGGCCATATAAGAGTCAACGTTGTAAGCAGTAGAAACTTTTATACAGAAAGCGGTGTTCAGGACACAGAGATCCTTACAAGCCAATACACAAAATCGGACATTACTTACTCAAAACTATGGACTCATGCTATCTTAAATACAAATTTTGTTTATTTTGACAGTCTTGACGGTTCTTCAGACACAACGTTTCAAAAACTTCCAGAAATCAATTTCTACCTTATGGACGTTCCTTTGAATAAAAAACTTCCTTTAACGTTCAGCTTTGATTCAAGTCTTACCTACTTTTACAGAAAAGTCGGTTTCCGTGGCATTAGAATAAACGCAAATCCCTCCATCAGATATACATTTTACACAGGAAGCATAAAAAACAGTTTCAAACTCTCAAACCTCAACTCTTTATACACTATAATGGACAACGGAACAGACCATATCTATAGAAACCTTTGGATGTATGAAGAGAACCATTTTACAAACTTTCAGATCAAATCAAAAAATTACAAACTTTCCATCTCTCCCGAATTGTCTTTCAATTTCACAGAAAAGAAAAGCCAGGATAATATTCCCAATTTTGACGGCACAGACCACATACAGGAAGAAAAAAAGATAAAGGGAAGTTTAACTTTTAACTTCTACACAAATCAGACAAAACTTGCAAAAATTGATATAGATAACAGCTACAATTTTTATATGGATGAACACCCATGGCAACCCTGGAAAGTAAACGTAGAACTGTTACCTGAATCCAGCATAAAAAGCAGTGAATACATAGAAATTGATAGTAATACCGGCAAAACCAGAAAGATAAACACAAAAGTAGAAATGAACTTTCCAAAATTTTCCCTGTGGGCAAATCATTACAGATCTTTTGTTGAAACCGAAACCAACAACTACCTGAGATGGGGAACAAAAATAAAGCTAAACAGATACCTTACATTCTCATATTCCCACAGATACGATTTTCAATACCACTTTGACAGAGAAAGAACATATTCTTTATTAATAAACAGAAACTGCTGGAACGGAAATCTATCCTACCATTGGATTAAAAGCTCCGATGGTAAAATCACATACCAGATAACACTAACAATAAACCTGATAAAACTTGGAGGCTACCAGTATAGATATGAGGGAGAAAAATTTGAACCTACATCTATTACAGGAGGTTAACAATGGAATGTAAAAGAGAGAGAAACATTTCCTCATGCGGATGCTCTTATAGAAACTGCCCAAGAAAAGGAATATGCTGTGAATGCATAAGATATCACAGAAAAAATAATGAGCTTCCCGGATGTTTATTTCCGTCAGAAGCTGAAAGAATGTATGATAGAAGTATGGAATTTTTCATAAAAGTGTGGGCTGAAAAATTGGGATATAAACTGGTAAAGGCGTAAAATGGCAGAAAATATAAGAAGATTTAACACATTTTCCGGTGTTTTTGTTCCAACTTTACTGTCCATTTTTGGCGTTATCCTTTTTCTAAGAACAGGGTGGGTAATAGGCAACACAGGATTAATGGAAGGAATCATCCTGATTACTCTTGCAATGTCTATCTCTTTTGCTACCGGACTTTCCCTTTCATCAATATCCACAAATAAAGAGGTAGGGATAGGGGGAGTTTACTACATCATATCAAGAAGTCTTGGTCTTGACATCGGAGGGACGGTAGGCATTCCCCTATTTATATCTCAGGCAATATCGGTGGCCTTCTATCTGATAGGTTTTGCCGAATCCCTCAGGGGTATCTTTCCGAATGTTCCTATATTTACTGTAGCAACTGCCGTTCTTATACTTTTTACAATAATAGCTTACATCGGCGCAGATTTTGTAGTTAAGCTACAAATAGGTATTTTTGCTGCTTTACTGCTTGGTATTTTCTCTTTTCTTCTTAATCCTCATTTTACGCTAATTGCTGAAAATCTTGCCCCCCATTATCTTCCTGGAGAAAACCTCTGGAGTGTGTTTGCCGTATTCTTCCCGGCAGTAACAGGAGTAACAGCTGGCATTGCGATGTCAGGTGAACTAAAAAATCCAAAAAGAGCTATTCCATTAGGAATAATCTCCGCTCTCACAGTATCCTATTTAACCTATCTCCTGATAGCTTACAAGCTATCAGCAACAGCACCATATACCACACTCCAGAAAGACACCCTTGTAATGGTCCATAACTCCGTTTTCCCTCCACTTGTATATGTTGGAATCTGGATGGCAACGCTATCTTCTGCGCTAACTTTTATCATCGGAGCTCCAAGAACACTACAGGCTCTTGCGGTAGACGGCATAGTTCCCCAAATTTTCGCTGCAACTCTCGGCTCTAAAAAGAATGAACCAAGAGCTGGAATTCTCATCACATACGCAATTGCCCAAGGGTCATTACTCCTTGGCTCCCTTAATGTTGTAGCTGCTGTAATTACAATGTTCTTCCTGATTACTTATGCTGTAACAAACCTTGCTGCAGCCCTTTACTCCCTTTTAAACCCGCCAACTTACAGACCATCCTTTAAAATTCCATGGTTTATCTCTTTTTACGGAGTAGCAGGCTCTTACATAGTTATGTTTTTAATAAACAGCCTTGCAACGGTTGTAGCAACAGCTATTTTGGTTCTCCTTTACCTCTTTCTGAGAAAAAAACATCTCCAGCAAGCGTGGGGAGATATAAAAACAGGGATACTCATCTCCATTGCAAAATTCTGCCTCTTAAAACTTACTGAAAAGAAGCAGGACCCAAAAGATTGGAGACCCAATGTTTTAGTATTTTGCGGTGCTCCAGACGAAAGACCTTACCTTACAGAATTTGCGAAATTTCTCTCTTTTAACGACGGAATAATAACCCTTGCAAATATAATAACCACAACATCGGACGAAAAGATAACTTTATTAAAAGAGAAAGAAATTGAAAAACTCTTTTCCCATATTAAAAAACATAAACTGGACTTTTTCCCAAAAGTTATCGTGGAAAGAAACCTTGAAAACACCTTTTCCAGAATAGCCCAATATTACGGTTTCGGCAGAGTGGAAGCAAACACCGTTCTGTTTGGATGGGGAAAAAGTAGAAAAAATCAGATAAAGCTTATAAAGGATATCAAAAATCTTCTAAAGTTTAAAAAAGATGTTCTGATTTTAAATTACAACAATCTGAAAGGATGGGGTAAAAGGGAGAAAATTGATATATGGTGGGGTGGGAAAGGTGGAAACTTTGCCCTTATGACATTTATTGCTCATACCCTTGCAGACAGTCCCGAATGGAAAAAATCAGGAATAAGGGTAATGAAAGTGGTAAACTCTGAAAAAGAGCTTAACATTTTCAAAACAGCCTACAGTAATCTATTAAAAGCAGCAAGACTTGATGCAGAAGTTGTTATAGTTCCAAACTTTTCAGGCAAAGATTTCAAAGAGCTTATAAAGGAACACTCCTTAAACGCAGACCTTATCATTTTAGGTCTTAGTATTCCCAAAGAAAAAGAAGAGGAAAAAACCGCAGATAGAATCACATATTTGTCAGAAGATATGCCAACCACACTTTTTGTTAGAAGTATGACCCCAAAAGATATATGGGATATCGGATAGTTGAAACAGTAGTATAAAAGCCTATTTTCTTTATACTAAATAACTAATTAAGAGGAACAAACGATGAAAAGAATTCCTGTTATAGCAATAGTAGGAAGACCGAACGTTGGAAAATCTTCTCTTTTTAACAGACTTATAGGAAAACAGGTTGCAATAATAGATGATACTCCCGGAGTTACAAGAGACAGGGTTGTCCAGGAAGCCGATATAGATGAACACACCGTCTTACTTGTAGATACAGGCGGAATAGACACTTCAAGCGAAGGTTTTGCCGAAAGTATTACATCTCAAGCTAAAAAAGCAATGGAAGAAGCCGACCTTATAGTTTTTGTTGTTGATGGACAGGAAGGAATTACACCTCTTGACGAAGAAGCAGCCAGAATATTAAGAAAATGGAAAAAACCTATCATTGTAGTAGTTAACAAAATAGATGAACCTTTTATGGACCACCTTATATACGATGCTTACAAACTCGGTTTTGAAGAGGTTATACCGCTGTCAACTATACACAAGATAGGCGTCCCCACCTTAAAAGAAAAGATACTTGAAAAACTACCGGAAAATTTAAAAGAAGCTGCAAAAAACAGATACATTGAAAAAACAGAAAGTGAAAAAATAAATAGAATAATCTCTGGAGATGACGTAGAAAAACTTGAAGAGATAATAGAAAATCTTGAAGAAGAAAAAGAAGTGGAAGTAAAAGAAACAAAAGAACCTCCAAAAGTGGCAATAATCGGAAGGCCTAATATGGGTAAATCAACACTACTAAATGCACTTGTAGGAGAAGAAAGAGCAATTGTAAGCGATATTCCAGGAACAACAAGAGATGCCATTGACAGCTATGTAAATATAAACGGGAAAGAGTATGTTTTTATAGACACAGCAGGAATAAGAAGAAGAGGAAAAATAAAAGATATAGAATATTACAGCTACCTGAGAGCCCTTGACGCAATAGACAGAGCTGACATCGTTGTCCTTTTAATAGACGCAGAAGAAGGACCCACCGAAAGGGATGCAAAAATCGCAGGTATAGCACTTCAAAAATACAAGCCGATAATCATCGCCGTTAATAAAATAGACAAAATAGATAATCAGAAGGAATGGGAAAGACTTCAGCGAAACCTTGAAATGGTTTTTGATTTTATCCCTTACGCTCCAAAAGTTTTCATCTCTGCTAAAGAAAAGAAAAATCTTAAAAATCTCCTGAAAGAGATAGATGAACTTTATACCCAGTACACAAAGAAGGTAAAAACATCAGAGTTTAATAGAGCATTAAAAGAGCTTATGGAGATTCACCAACCTCCAGTCTACAGAAACAAGCCGGTAAAAATCTATTACGGAACACAGGTAAAAATAAAACCTCCAACATTTCTTCTGTTTTCCAACTACCCGGAGGGAATTCCGAACCATTTTAGAAAATTTATTGAAAACAAAATAAGAGATTGGTTTGGATTTAGTAAAATTCCTGTAAGAATTGTTTTCAAGAAAAGATAACAGTAGAAGGAGAATCTATGAAAAAATACATAAGTTTACTACTTCTTTACAGTTTCATTGTAGAAACTATAACAGGAATAGTTCTTTACGTTATGCCACATGGAAGCACAGCCTACTGGATTAACTGGGCTTTTTTAGGCCTTGACAAAACCCAATGGGATGACCTTCACATAATTTTTGGATTTCTTTTAATATTTTTTGGTATCTGGCACACCGTTTTAAACTGGAACAGTATTATTTGCTACATAAAATCAAAAAAAGATGTTTTTATATCAAAACCTTTCGCAATATCAACCGCTCTGTCTGCGTTGCTCTGTGCCGGAACGGTTATGGGTATTCCTCCGTTTAAAAAAGTTATTGAAATAGGCAACGATTTTAAAGCCATGTGGGCAAAAGGTGAACTTAAACCTCCAGCCCCCCATGCAGAAATGTATCCTCTTATAAAAATTGCTGAACTTCTTGAAATACCCCCTACAAGAGCTGCAGGATTTCTTAACTACAAAGGAATAAAAGTGGTTTCTCTCTATCAGAACCTTAAAGAGATAGCAGATATGAACAGTGTAAGGCCTGTTGACATATATAAAACCCTTGTTGAAATCTCTCCAAAAGGTCCTGTTCAGATAGCATCATCATGTCCTGAACTTGCTGACAATATTGGAGAAGAAACTATCTCAAGCCTTGCAAAGAAACTTAATATGAGTGAAGAGGAAATTATTAGGAAGCTATCTCTTGTCGGAATTAAAGCCAACAGAGACCACACCCTCAAACAGATTGCAATCAATTACAATACTGCCCCATCTGTTATTCTATCTATAATCCACAGTAAAGGTGGATGTAGTGGCTGCAGCGGATGTAATTAAAGTTTTGGAGGAAGTATGAACACACATGAAATGACAGAAAACTATGTAATGAAAACTTACAATAGATATCCGATCTCTTTTGTTAAAGGGGAGGGATGCTACCTTTACGATGAAAATGGTAAAAAGTATCTTGATTTTTTAGCCGGAATAGCTGTATGCAATCTCGGGCACTCCCACAAAGAGATAGCCGAAACAATCTGCAAACAGGCAAAAACATTAATCCATACATCAAATCTGTTTCACATCAAACCGCAGGCAGAACTCGCAAAGCTTATATGTGAAAACTCTTTCGGAAGTAAAGTTTTTTTCTGCAATAGTGGTGCAGAAGCAAACGAAGGAGCTATAAAACTTGCAAGAAGATATGCATTTGAAAGAGGGAAAAAAGGTTACGAAATTATTGCCTTCAAAAACTCATTTCACGGAAGGACATTTGCCAGCGTATCTGTAACAGGACAGGGCAAGTATAATGAAGGTTTCGGTCCAATGCTATCGGACGTAAAGTTTGCAGAGTTTAATAACATAGATTCTGTAAAAAAAATTATCAGTAAAAAAACCTGCGGAATAATAGTTGAACCGATACAGGGAGAAGGTGGAATAATTCCTGCAGAAAAAGAGTTTCTTAAAGAGCTAAGAAATCTTGCCAACAATTACGACGCTGTTTTGATATTTGATGAAGTTCAAACAGGAATTGGAAGAACAGGAAAGCTTTTTGCATACCAGCACTACGGTGTTGAACCTGATGTTATGACCCTTGCAAAAGCCCTCGGCAACGGAGTGCCGATAGGAGCAATAGTAACAAACGAAAGAACATCACAAATCTTAAAACCGGGACTTCACGCATCAACCTTTGGTGGCAACTTCCTTTCCACAGCAGCAGGTGTAAAAGTTATGGAAATTATCTCCGATGAAAAATTTTTAAAAAATGTTGAAGCCAAGGGAAAATATTTAACAGAAAAGCTTAAAGAAATTAAAAATGAACTTCAGGGAACAATTTCTGAAATAAGAGGAATAGGATTAATGATAGGAGCTATTCTTAAGATTGACGGGAAAAAGCTTGTTGAAAAAGCCCTTAAAAACGGCCTGATTATAAATGTTACAGGGGAAAACGTTTTAAGGCTTGTGCCACCTCTTACAATAACACAACAGGAAATAGACGAAGGAATTGAAATTCTTAAAGAATCTATAAAAGAGACTCTTTCTTAGGGTCTCTCCCTACTTTAGCACACCTTTTTCAGTCAGATTATTAAACGCTTTAAAAAAATCTTTAACATTTCCAGAAGAAAAAAGACTCTGATACAGGGTATATCCTTCTAAAAGATAACCGGCCAAAATAATCTCCTCTTTCTCAGGAGAAGTTAGTTTTTTGCTTTCAACAGTAACCTTCCTGTTTTCTGGAAATCTTCCTATCTCATCAAACTCTCTCACAACATCAAGAAAAAGTGCCTCAAATCCTCCAATATTCAACTTCCTTCTCTTTTTTCTAACAACTGTTTCAAAATTTACATTTTCAAAGTCTATAAGGAAAGAGAATAGAATCCCTTTGATATAATTCATCTGTCCAACTTTGCCGTTAGAAAAGTTAAAGT
Organism: Desulfurobacterium atlanticum; assembly: GCF_900188395.1. Taxonomy (NCBI): domain Bacteria; kingdom Pseudomonadati; phylum Aquificota; class Aquificia; order Desulfurobacteriales; family Desulfurobacteriaceae; genus Desulfurobacterium; species Desulfurobacterium atlanticum. The sequence continues at coordinate 25,164 of NZ_FZOB01000012.1, forward strand.
CAAGTAAAACGGTATCTTCAGAATTACTGTAAATATCAACAAGCTTCCCGTCTTCAAAAGCTATAAATAACTCCTTCCCTGCTTTTCCATTTAAAAGAAGAATACTGACAGTCATACGCATTTGAGTAATAAGCTTAATTAAATCAAAAAACTCGTTGTATGTGGTAAACTTCCCTTTCAAAACCATTTTTTAACCTCTCCACTTGCCACTATATTATACTCTTTCATAGAACAAACTACTATATTTACTATAAACAATAAAGACTCAGGTAAGAGAATGAAAACAGGAAATTGCACATACAAACCTATCTACAAAACAGATAAGGTTTCTCAAGCAGATATAATTGAAGCTCTGGATAACTTTATTCTTAGAATCGAAAGATTAAAAATTAAAATAGACGCCCTGTACCCGGCAGACCCGTGTGCATTTCCATTTACTATGTACATTTCAGGAAAAACAGGTATTCCCATAAAAACGGAAAAATTTTTAAAGCCTGAAAATCGTATTTTAATGCTCTTTTCCATCTACCCGGACCAGATAAAAAAACCTGGAATAAATTTCCTTAATGAAACATTTATTAACGAGAAAATCAAAATTTTTCGTTCCCGATTCCCCAAGTCCCCTTCCCTCCTTGTTGCCGGAAACAAACATTTTAAATCTGTTGATATCCAGTTGATTTTATTTGAAAAAGAAGAAAAGATTAACAGTTACAAATTTTTATCCGAAGCTTACAGAAACTATTACTTCCCGGTAGAGGGAGAATTCTTGCACATAGATGAAACTTTCTGGAACTTAAGCAAAAAAGAGCTCAATCAATTCCTGAAAGCAAAAAGAATAAGAGATGCAGCATTTTCTATCGGATATGATTCCCTGGATGAAGTAAACACATTTACGCCTCTTGAAGAGGATATAGACATACTAATATGGGAAAAACTCGGCAAACTGCAGTTAAGCCCGGTAAAAACAGATTTATCCGACACACATAAACCACCCCTGGAAATAAAATACAAAAAACTTCTTGATATAAAAAACAAGGAAGACAATTCAGTAATCGTATCCATCCTTGAAACAATATCTCAATCCATTGAAGAATCGTTTCCGGTACGCCTTGCATACACAAATTACGAAATAGTTCCGGAAAATAAAGTTTTAATAGTCCCTGTAGCAAAAGAGATTGTTGACGGAATAGAGCTTAAAATTGAGATAAGTTACAAAACACCGTTTAAAACAGACCAGCAGAAACTGATAGCAACAGTTCAGAAAACATTGAAAACGATAGTAAAAGAAATTTTAAATAAAAAAACGTTCAGGCCTTATATGGAAATAGTTATAGACGAGGAAGAGGAAAGTATAAGAATTTACATAAACTGGTTTCTTGAGAGAAAAGCTCTTGATAAGCTTTCCAGAAGAATAAATAAAAAATGGCTTCTATCTCGGCTTATATCAAGAAAACAATCGGTAATAAGAAGAAACACCTTACTCAAAGAGATAAAAAACTTCGTTTTCTCTCCTGAAAGTATATCAACAATATTTTCTCTTATGGAATCTATCTGGAGTGAAAATCCGATATTTTTCAAAGCCTCAGGGAACAAAATCAGAGAAAGTTTAGAAAAGTATAATATCTGGTATATTCTGGGAATATATGCACTTAAAACAGCAGGAGAGATAAGACTTGACGGAGTGGCAGGGAACAAAGAACTTCTTGATTTTCTACTAAAACTAAGAAAAGTTGAGAATTTTCACCACTTCTTTGCAACAACTGACAGATACGTCTTTCCTGTAAAAACGGAAAGAATATACAGACCCAACTGGGAAAGACTTATAAAAAACGATGGAAAAATAGTTTTAACCCACGAAGTCTTAAATCCTGAAACACCGGTTACATACACTCTTAAAGATGAAAACGGATTTTTCCTGGGAACAGTCCCAAAAATCATTTCCCACTATCTTGCAGCAAAAGAGGAATCAGGGTACACTTTAAAAACAGAAAAACTTTACATTGATAAGGTTATGTTTTCAAACAGTTCCTACTGGATAGAGATAAAATGCTTGAAATAGATAACCTCAGTATAAAAGTAGAAAACTTCTACATCGTCAGAAATGTTTCACTCTCAGTCAGAAAAGGAGAAATCTTAGGAATAATAGGTGAAAGCGGAAGCGGTAAGTCCATAACAGCTCTTTCTATTCTCAAGCTTATCCCTGAAAGTCTTAAAATATCTGGAACTGTTAAAGTAAATGGAAGGGATATATACGAGCTTGAAGAGAGAGAGTTTAATAAAAATATCCGCTGGAAAACCGTATCCATAATATTCCAGGACCCGGCAGCATCCCTTAATCCTCTTTTAACAATTGGAGAGCAGATAAAAGAAGCAATAATATTTCATGAAGAAAAGAAAGAAAACTTAAAAGACACAATTATAAACCTGCTTTCAGAAGTTGAAATTAAAGAACCTGAAACTGTTTACAAAAGTTACCCCCACCATCTGTCAGGAGGAATGAAACAAAGGGCAATGATTGCCATGGCACTGTCGTGTAATCCAGATTTTATCATCGCCGATGAACCAACCACAGCCCTTGACAAACAAACAGAGCACAAAATCATCAAGCTTTTAAAAAATTTATCTAAAAACAAAAACACAGGTGTAATCTTTATATCCCACGATATTGAGGTTATTGAAACTATAGCGGATACCATCACCGTTATGTATGCAGGATTTGTGATGGAATCAGGGGAAACTGGAGAAGTTATAAAAAAACCATACCACCCATATACAAAAGGACTTATTGAATGCATTCCAAAAGTAGAAGGTAAAGGGAAAAGGAAACTGCCGGTAATCCCTGGAAATGTTACGGACATAAAATCAAGACCTTCTGGCTGCCCGTTTCATCCAAGATGCTCAAAAAGAAAGGAAGTCTGCCAGAGAGAACTTCCCCCACTGAAACAGATAGAAAAAAGAACTGTCCGCTGTTTCTTTCCAGAATATGAGGCCGTTTGAAAAATGGCTATGAACTTTAAGAGATCCTTCGGGCTTTGCCCTCAGGATGACTTTCTTCGTCATTCTGAGGCTGCTTTGCAGCCGAAGAATCTCAATACCTTTTAGAAACAAATGAGAATTTTCAAACACTCTCTCCAGAATATTGACAAAACATGGAAATATTTTCATATTATATTCATACTAATATTTAGATTTGGAGGAGCTATGCCTGTATATGAGTTTAAGTGTGAAGACTGTCAAAAGGAATTTGAAAAATTTCTCATTTCCGCCTCAAAAATTGATGAAGTAAAATGCCCTTTCTGCGATTCTAAAAATGTGAAAAAGAAGATTTCAGCGTGCGGTGTAAAAGGCAGTGGTGAAGGTAAAATATCTGGAACATCTTCCTGCTCACCATTTGGCTGAGCTTTCTAAACAGGGGAAGGTTTCCCCTCTCTTTTTAAAAAGTGTTTTGGGTCTCCCCACCTGTCAAGAACAGGAGTATAACCAGCTTTTTCAATTCTTTCAACCATCTCTTTAAGGGAAAGATTCCTTCTTTTATTGTAAATATTGTAGGAACTTTTAACATCAGGAGGAGTAAAAGTTGGCATAACAACATTTGCACCGGCAATAATCCCCATTTCAAGAGAGTTTTCACAACCAGGAACACTTTGGAGAGCGGTGGAAGCAACCATATTTATATCTTCCATAATTATACGGGTAATTGCTATCATTTTTATCGTTAACTCATAAGCCCTTCTGTAAAACCCTTTACTTTCTATCTCTTTCCTGTGCCACACATATAAAGGAGTATTCCTGTGTTCTATATAGGGACCCATTCCAACCATATCAACATCAAAACTTTGAAAAAATCTAATATCATTAAGAAGATCTTTTTCTGTCTGGCCAGGAACCCCTATAAGAACACCTGTCCCAACCTGATATCCTATCTCTTTAAGCCACTCAAGACATTTAATTCTGTTTTCGTAAGAATGGTTACTGTCTTCAGGATGAAGCTTGTAAAAAAGCTCTCTGTTTGATGATTCAATTCTTAAAAGATACCTGTGCGCTCCAGCTTTAAACAGCTCTTCATAATGTTCCTTTTCAAGCTCACCGAAAGAAGCCGTTATCCCCGCTCCCTCAGGTTCTTTACCACTCTCAATATCTATCTTTTTTGTTTCCTCTTTTATCCTTCTTACAATGGAAACCAGCTTCTCCACCCATCTGTCACTTTTTACCTCTCCAGATTGAAGAGCAAGAGAAGTAAGACCGGACCTATACATTGAAACAGCTATCTCAACCGCTTCATCCTCTGTCATAGCATATCTTTTAAGATTAAGGTTATCTTTTCTTAAACCACAGTAAAAACAGTTTTTATTACATATATTTGAAATCTCTATTAAACCCCTGAAATAGACAAACTCCCCAACACTCTGCTTTCTTACAACATCTGCAAGGGAAATTAAAGAGGAGCTGACCCCACTAAGAGAAAGCTCCTCTAAAACTCTCTCATCACTAAGTTCCACTGAAAAACTCCTCTATCAAAAAAGCTATCTCTTCATACCTTTTTATGTCAGGAGATTTATCAAAAACAGAAACTCCATACCTATCACCAATCTCAACCCTGCCAACAAAAGGATAAACAATCCTGTCTGGAACACCGGTTAAAAACGACCATCTCCTTCCAAGAAGCTCACAAAGAGCAACAGCAACTGTCGGATACTTTTTTCCTATAACTTTTTCAATCTCTTTAAACTTCTCAACAACAAACTCTCTGGTTAATGAACCTTTGTTACACATAAAGGTCCCTCTCTCCTTTCTCTATTCTTTCAAGATACTCTTTAACAATCTTCTTGAGCTCCGGATGGGTAATAGCTTCAAGCTCCTTCCTTATAAGCTCTTCTCCAACTTTCCTTGTTTCTGGAGAAGCATAATCCAGAAGATACTCCTTAAATGTCAAAATAGCATTTGGCATACAGAGATGGTGAACCTTTCCCTTTTTTGCAACATCCATAAAATAGTTACCGGTCCTACCGCACCTGTAACCTGCAGTGCAAAAGCTTGGTATCTTGCCTTTTGAAGCAAGCCACCTTATACCTTCATCAAGAGAACGGTCATCATTTATAAGAAACTGCTGTTTTTCAGGGTCAAAAGCACCTTTGCTGTAAGAACCTACACCTATATTTGTTCCAAAATCAAGCTGAGTAACACCAAGGGGTAAAACCTTCTCTCTCACATGAGCCGGCTCTCTTGCTGTAAGAATCATTCCCGTATAAGGAACAGAAAGTCTTATAACAGCAACCAGTTTCATAAAATCTTCATCACTTACAAGATAATTTTTCTGCTTCTCATAAAACGGTGTGCCCACAGCAGGCTCAAGCCTCGGGAAGGAAATCGTGTGAGGACCAACACCGTCAAACCTCTTTTCAAGGTCTATAGCGTGGTATAGAAGCCCCATAACTTCAAATCTCCAATCGTAAAGGCCAAAAAGAGCACCTATCGCCACATCATCAACTCCTGCTTCCTGCGCCCTGTGTAAAGAGTAAAGTCTCCACTGATAATTAGCTTTCAATCCTCTGTGAAGTTTTTTATAAGTTTCATGGTGATAGGTTTCCTGAAAAACCTGATAAGTTCCTATCCCTATATCTCTTAAAAGTTCAAGATCCTCAACAGACATCGGAGCAGCATTTACGTTAACCCTTCGTATCTCTCCATTTCCAACCTTTGTTTCGTAAGTAACTTTAAGAGTTTCTGCTATAAATTCAACATCTGAGGCCGGATGCTCTCCGTAAACCATAATAAGCCGTTTCTGCCCCTGCTTTACAAGAGCTTTAACCTCTTCTCTTAATTCATCAAGAGTAAGCCTTTTTCTCTTAACTTTATCGTTTGAAACCCTATACCCACAATATTCACAATCATTAACACAGTAGTTTGAAACATAAAGTGGTGCAAAAGTAACAACCCTTCTTCCATAAACTTTCTCTTTTATTTTCCCAGCAGCTTCAAAAATCTCCTGCCATAGCTCTTCATCTTCAACATGTAATAAAGCTGCAGTCTCATCAGGTTCAAGTCGTTCAAGGTCAAGAGCCTTAGCTATTATTTCCCTTATTCTTTGAGGTTCGGGATTTCTGTTCGCTTTAAGCTTCTCCCATATCTCCTCATCATTTATAAAATCCTTTCCATTTTCCATATATTTTTCATACTGTTCAGGCTTTATCACGTTAGATATCCAGGATTTTACAGCCTCTTCTTGAAACATTTTTCTTCCTCCTTTTAATCACGTTTCTATAAGCCCTTAACGCCGAAGGAAACGGCTCAAGGGCTCTTTCCACTACTCCCTGCGTAAGGGATATTGTCATTCCGTAGTTTGTTATCGGCGTTCCCGCTCTTTTTGCAAGTTCTATTCTTGATAGCATCTCTCTTCTGTTTAAGGTACAGGCACCACAGTGAACAACAACATCATACTCTGAAAGATCTTCAGGATAACTCCTTCCTGCGTGATGATGAAACTCTACATTTTTCAACCCTGTAAACTGCCTTATCCATCTTGGAATTTTCACTCTTCCTATATCATCTTCTATCGGATGGTGGGTGCAGGATTCTGCAATCAGAACTTTTGCCCCTTCCTGAAGATTTTTAATAGCTGCAAGTCCCTTTGCAAACTCAGTTATATCTCCTTTCAAACGGGAAAAAAGGATTGAGAACGTTGTCAATTTCACATCTTTTGGAACATCACCTGCCACTTTCATAACAACCTGTGAATCACATATAACAACATCAGGTTTTCTGCTTAAAACGGATAGGATAAAAGGAAGCTCCCTCTCCTTAACAACTACAGCCACAGCATCGCTATCAAGAATATTTCTTATAGTTTGAACCTGGGGCAGTATCAGCCTACCTTTAGGAGCTTCAAGGTCTATAGGAACAACAAGAACAGCAATACCTCCTGGTGGCAACAAATCCCCAACAAGTTGAGGCTCTTTTAAAAACTCCGAAGGAACTATCTTTATTAGAATCTCTTTAAACTTGGAAAGAGCTATCTCTCTGGTATCTGATGAAGCAGAAAGTTCCATTACAGGAACATTAAACTTCTTTAAACTTTCAAGAAACGCTTCAGACGGCTTTTTAGTATCCACTTTATTTACAACAATGGCATACGGAATTTTTCTCTCTTTAAATTTCTCAATGAGAGATTTCTCAAAATCGGTAAAAACATCAGGTTCAACAACAAGAACTGCCACATCACACCTTTTTAAAATCTCCATAGCCTTTCTGATTCTCTCCTTCCCAAGAAGAGACTCATCATCAACACCTGCAGTATCAAGAAAAAGAACAGGCCCCACAGGCAGTATCTCCATCGCCTTTTCAACAACATCTGTGGTAGTGCCGGGAATATCAGAAACGATAGAAACTTCCTGTCCTGTAAGAAGATTTATAAGGCTTGACTTTCCAACGTTTGTCCTGCCAAAAACTCCGATATGGAGCCTAAGACCCTTCGGGGTTGTTATCATTAAAAAACTCCTCTAACTCATCTTCATCATATCCTAATGAATTAAGGTATTCCGGAGAAAGAAACTTTTCAACAACTTTCTCTCCAAGGTTTTCTTTTAAAAATCCTTTTATGTCAGAAATACCCCTTTCCCCAATCTCTTTCACAATCTCAGTCGCTTTTTCATATCCTATCAACGGCAAAAGTGCTGTTACAAGGGAAAAGCTTTTTGAAAAATACTCTTCACACCTTTCAGGCACTGCTTTTATATCCTCAAGATGAGATGAAATCATAGAGGTAGCATTTATAAGAAGCTTTAAAGATTCAATCATGGAAAAAGCAAGAAGCGGCATAAACTCAACTATCTGAAATGTGCCATACGAAGCACACTCTCTAACAGTGGTAAAATTGCTTCTAACCTTCATAGCAACCTGGATGGTAGCTTCCATAATCACAGGATTAACTTTTCCCGGCATTATGGAAGAACCAGGTTGAACAGGCTTCAGTTTAACCTCTTTTAAAAAGTTCATCAATCTTAGATCGTTAGCTATCTTAAAAAGATTTGAAACATAAGCATCAAGAATACCTGCAACCTCAACAAAATCATCGGCAAACGCTGTTACGGATACAGGATTTTCATGACGGGAGATATTCAAACCTGTTAGCTCCCTTAAAACTTCAACAACCTCAAAGATGTAATCTTTAGGTGCAGCAAGCCCCGTTCCTATCGCTGTTCCACCAATATTTAAAAATCTTATTCTCTCCATCGCTTTCCACACCCGCCACCTGTCCCGGGAAACAGCATCGGCAAATGCGGAAAACTCCCTGCCAAGGGTTATAGGAACGGCTTCCTGAAGCTCAGTTCTTCCTATCTTCAAAATAGAAGCAAACTCTTTCTCTTTCCTCTGCAAAACCCCCTGAAACTGTGCAATATTTTCACTGAGACTCTGCAGAAGAAAAAGAACAGCAATCTTTAAAGCGGTTGGATAGGTATCGTTTGTTGATTGATGAAGGTTAACATGTTCAAGGGGATGAACAGGATAATACTTACCTTTCTCGTATCCCAAAATCTCGTTTGCCCTATTTGCTATCACCTCATTTACATTCATGTTTGTTGATGTGCCTGCACCACCTTGAAGAGCATCAACAATAAAATCTTCCTGAAACTTTCCAGAAACTATTTCATCACAAGCTTTAACTATGGCACTAACCAATAATTCATCAATATAACCGAGCCTTCCATTCGTAATGGCAGCAGCTTTTTTTACAATTGCAAAACCTTTTATAAGCTCAAAAGGAACTTTGTATCCTGATAAACGAAAATTTCCCGCCGAGCGGGCGGTATGGATACCGTAGTAACGCTCGGCGGGAATTTTAACTTCACCTAAAAAATCTTTCTCTATCCTAAAATCCATCAGTGATGGTGACCCCCGGGAATATCTTTCGGATGGTCAATTTCAACTATCTCATTTTCTACCCATTTAGGGTTGTGGTGGGCCGCAACTTCAATAGGCACAGTTCCTGGACCAAATCTGAACATAGCTTTAACATCATCAGGGTGAATAAGAGCAAGAGGAACGTGACCAAATGTAGCCATAGCACTAACAAGGATTGAACCCCACACGTGAACATAAAACATTACAGTAAAAAGTCCTTTTCCTAAAGCGTGCTTAAAGAAGAAAAGTCCCCAACCTGTAACAATCAAAATAAGCACAAAGAAAATAAACATAGGATAACTGAGCTTCTGTCCAGCATTGTACTTACCCTGCGGAGCAACCTCTTCAGGACCAAAAGGAATTCCAAGCATCCTCGGATATCCACCAAAGTTCTTAAACCATGCAATTGTATCTTTATCCCATGTAAAAAGTCTATCAAGCATCATATAAAATCTATGAGGTGTTATAAACACAAATGCAATAAAGTTTAACGTAAAAATAACAGCCGTCCAGATGTGAATCTTCATCATCAAAGCCATCGTTTGAGGTGAAGCAAGTTTAAAGTAAGCTATCAAACCGGTAATAAGAAGAATATACCATGTTATAGCGTTAATGTTGTGAAAAATTTTGTTAGGAAGAGGAAACTTTAGAACTTTATTCATGTAGCTGTTATCCATGGTGCACCTCCCCTTTTCCTAGTTGCCATCTTGCATAGTAACCGTGAGTGTGTAAAAGATGGTGAGATTTCTCGCTTAAAGGATACTCGCCAAACTCCTCATAGTAGGCTTTAACCGTAGGGTTTTGCTGAGAAGCAGCAAGTCCCTTCCTCTGATGGATTTTATCATCCTTGTAAAGACCTTCCTGTCTTGATGTAAGGAAATCATGTCTTTTGCTATAGAAAAATGAGATAACAGCCTTTCCAAAAGCTATAAAAAGAGCAAGGATACCTGTAACCTTCATAAAGCCCCTTCTTGAAACAACCATAGAAGCGGGACCCTCTTCATACTTGTAAGGCAACTGCTTTTTAGCCATATCCCTTACCTCCTGTTATTTTGATTAAACACTTTTGAAAACTTCGTTTGGAATCGGGAATAGTCCGTCTATCCAGCCTGTTCCCATTCCGTTAACAGGCTGTCCACCACCATCAACGCAACCGCCTGGACAGTTCATAACCTCTATCCAGTGGAATTTTGATTTTCCTTCAAGGACCTCATTTACAATTTGAGGGAGATGATTTCTTGCACCGTTTACAACACAAACATGAAGATCAAATGTCTTCCCACCAAGCATCTTAACCGGAATAGGAATAACTGTCTCTCTTATACCTGTTGTATAACCACGAACAGGATAGATATCCCATTTAGGCGGCTCCTGACCTGAAAGAACAAAGTAAGCCATACGAAGAGCAGCTTCAGTAACACCACCAGATGTTCCAAAGATTGTTCCACCACCTGTGTAAATCTCTGTAGGTTCAGGATTTTCAAGCTCTTCTGGCATTTCAAGAGGATTGATACCGTTTCTTCTAAGAAGTTCCGCCATATCTCTTGTTGTGAGAACAGCATCAACATCTGGAAACTCAGGAGTATCTTCAGGAATAATTCCATGCTCTTTGAGATACTTATACGCAGACTTAAATTCAGGTCTTGAAGCTTCAAATATCTTCGCTGTACATGGCATAATTGTCACATTGTAAACATTTCTTGGGTCAACGTTCCACACCTTTTCAGCAGCCCATACTTTGGCTGAAGGACCAAATATCTGCTGAGGAGATTTTGTTCCAGAAACATGAGGACGAACAGCAGGTGCATAAAGTTCCATCCATCTAATCCATCCAGGACAACAGCTTGTAAAGTGTGGAAGAGGATGATGCTCACACCACTCAAGATTCAACGTAACAGGTTCAATACCAAGTGCCTTGGCGGTTTCCTCATCAATTTCCCACTCTTTTAACCCAACAACATGATAAAGAATCTTACAGATAAACTCCATCCCCTCTTCCCAGATTGTCTGGTCAGCAGCAAGGTTGATATCGTAAATCTTTACGTTGTTACCAAGCTTCTTGAAAGCGTTGTACATCCTGCCTACTGTAAGCTCACCTGTTTTTCCACCAAACTCTTCAGCAAGAGCAACCCTGACAGCTGGAGCAGGTGCAAAAACAACAAGAGTGTTAGGGTCCCTAAGCTTTGCTGAAACCTCATCAATCTGGCTCATCTGTTCAATAGCCTGGAATGGACAGTTTACAAGACACTGACCGCATGCGATACATCTGTCAACATCTATTACGTGAGGCTCTCCAAGCTTACCTTTAATAGCCTCAGCAGGACAGTGAGGCTTACATGTGTCACAAGCCACACACTTTTCTGTATTGATTTTGATAATACCCTTAAGCTCGCCTGGAAGGTATGTTCCTCCTCCCTTTCTGGCGTCTTTGGGCGGTGCAAAGGTGGCTATTTTTTTGGTACCGAATAAAGACATCCCTTTTACCTCCCTGTAAGGTAGTTAGTGTAACTAATTTGAAGTTTAATTTAAATTGAGTGTGATGTCAAGATATTTTTGTAACAAAAACTGCATACAAACATTGCTTTATATTCACACTAATGGATAATAAGATAGATTTATCTAATGGTTTTTTAATATAACGGAGCACTATTGTCTGCAGCATCTGGAAAGTGTTTGAAAATTCTCATTTGTTTCTAAAAGGTATTGAGATTCTTCGGCTGCAAAGCAGCCTCAGAATGACGAAGAAAGTCATCCTGAGGGCAAAGCCCGAAGGATCTCTTAAAGTTAATAGCCATTTTTCAAACAGCCTCGCAGCATCTGGACTTTCAAAAGCGATTAACCTAAAATAATATACCTATAAGCAGTAAAGCTAAGCTTAAACTATGAGTTAACAGGATAGTTGAGCAATTATGATAAATAAAAAGAACCTAACTCCGGCTCTTAAACAGTATCTTGAAATAAAAGAAAAGCACAAAGATGCCTTGCTCTTATTTAGGATGGGAGACTTTTACGAACTATTTTTCCAGGATGCTGTAACAGCTGCAAGGGAGCTTGAGATTACTCTAACTTCAAGAAATTTTGGAAAATCAACCGAAAAAGTTCCGATGTGCGGTGTTCCGTATCACAGTGTTGAACCCTACATAGAAAAATTGATAAGGAAAGGCTATAAGGTTGCGATATGTGAACAGGTTGAAGAACCAAAACCGGGGAAGAAAATTGTCAAAAGGGAAGTTATAAGAGTAATTACCCCGGGCACCTATTTTGAAGATGAAAAAGAGGAAAGATTCCTTATGGCAATTTACCCTTCTGGAAAAAAGCGATACAGCATAGCATGGACTGACCTTTCAACTGGAGATGTTTTCTTCACAACCACAGATAAAGAGCATCTTCTCTCTATCATAGATAAATTTAAACCGAAAGAAATCATTGCACCGGAGAAAGTAAAAACTATTTTCAAAGAGATAAAACAGATATGTCCGGAAAGCTTTATTCAAATAAAAGAGGAAAGCTTTTTTAAAACTTTAAATAAATTCCACATAGAATCGAATAACGAAACTGAACTAAAAGTCCTTTCATCAATAGAAAAATTTATAGAAGAAACCCAGCTTGAATTTAAACCAAAACTTAAAAAAGCCAGAAGATATGTAGAAGAAAACTTTATATACCTTGACCCATTCACCTGTAAAAGTCTTGAATTAACAGAATCCATACACAACAGCAAAAAGGAGTTTTCACTCTTTGGTGTTCTTGATAAAACCACTACCGGTATGGGAAGAAGATTCCTCAAGTTTTCAATTTTACATCCACTGAAAAGTAAAGAAAGTATAGATAGAAGGCTTGAAGCTGTTGAATCTCTAATCTCTTCAATGTTTATAAGAGACGAAATAGAAAAGATACTAAAAGAGATTTACGATATTGAAAGGATTTTCTCAAAAATCAGCTCTGGAATTGCATCTCCCAAAGACCTTGCTGCATTCCGCCGCTCCATAAAAGAACTTCCTTCTCTAAAAAAGCTGTTAAATGGACTTTCTGGAAAACTGTTTAAAGAGATAAAAAAAGATTTTGACACCCTTGAAGATATCTACCATGAACTTGAAAGAGTAATCGTTGAAAATCCGCCCTTCTCGCCAAGAGAGGGAGGAATAATAAAAAGAGGAGTTGATAAACAGCTTGATGAATTAAGGAAGATAACCGAAGAGGGAGAAGAGATACTGAAACAGATAGAGGAGAGAGAGCGTAAAAGAACAGGAATTGCAAGCCTAAAAATAAAATTTAACAACGTTTTTGGATACCACATAGAAATTTCAAAACCAAATCTTCATCTTGTTCCAGAAGATTACATAAGAAGGCAAACCCTTGTAAACGCCGAAAGATTCATAACTCCAGAATTAAAAGAATTTGAAGAAAAAATACTAAGTGCAAAGGAAAAGATTGAAAAGATAGAGTATGAGATATTCAGCAATCTCAGAAAATTTATAACTAAAAATGCAGAAAGAATTCAGAAAACAGCAGAAAAAATAGGATTAATAGATTTTTTACTTTCGCTATCAAAAGTGGCAATTGAAAGAAACTACTGCAAGCCAGAAATAACAACAGGATATTCTATAACCATAGAAGAGGGCAAGCATCCCGTCCTGGAGAAATTTTTAGAAGAAGATTTTATTCCTAACAGTATAAACCTGGCAGAATCGGCATTTCTTTCTATAGTAACAGGTCCCAATATGGGAGGAAAATCAGTATTTTTAAGGCAGACAGCCCTTATCGTTCTCATGGCACAGATAGGTTCATTTGTTCCCGCAAAATCTGCAAAAATAGGAATAGTTGATAGGATATTTTCCCGTGTGGGAGCTTCTGACAACGTAAGTAGAGGACTTTCAACCTTCATGATGGAAATGGTTGAAACGGCAAACATACTTTCAAATGCCACTAAAAGAAGCCTTTTAATACTTGATGAAATTGGAAGAGGAACAAGCACATTTGACGGTATGAGTATAGCAAGAGCAGTTGTGGAATATATAGCAGAAAAAATAAAAGCAAAAACCCTATTTGCCACTCACTATCACGAACTAACAGAGCTTGAAAAAGAGATAGAAGGTGTTTTTAATCTTCACGTTACCGTTAAAGAGATAAACGGAAGGATAATATTCACCCATAAAGTTGTTCCAGGAAGTTCTGAAAAATCTTACGGGATTCATGTTGCCAGACTGGCAGGACTTCCTGAAGAGGTTATAAAAAGGGCAGAGGAACTTTTACTCTCAATGGAGAACAACATTACAAATAAAATCCCGGCAAACATAAAAAACAAAGATGATACCCTTCCTCTTTTTACATTAAAAGAACCAGAAAACTACCCTCACAGTGAAATCCTGAAAGAACTTGAAACTATAGATATCTCAACAACCACCCCCCTTGATGCTCTTATGATTCTGGCAAGACTTAAAAAATTAGCTTCAAGAAAGGTTTAATCTATGGAGTTTAAAGTAACCCAGGAAACCAGCAGAAAAAGACTTGACCAGTTGATATCTTCAGTAGCTGAAATCTCAAGAAATCAGGCAAAGCTTTTGATAGAAGATGGACAGGTAAGTGTAGACGGAAAAATAGTAAAAAAGCCAGCATACAAAGTGAAAGAGGGAGAAACTGTAGCATTTGAAATTCCAGAACCTGTTCCACTTGAAGCTAAACCGGAAAATATACCCATTGAAGTAATCTATGAAGATAAAGATGTTATAGTTGTAAATAAACCTGCAGGAATGGTGGTCCATCCAGCTCCAGGACACTACAGCGGGACTTTAGTAAATGCGCTCCTTTTCCACTGCAGAGACCTTCAGGGAATAAATGGAACACTGCGCCCTGGAATAGTCCACAGAATAGACAAAGACACAGCAGGTCTTCTTGTGATAGCAAAAAACGATAAAGCCCAACAATCTCTTATAGAGCAGTTTAAAAACAGAACAGTAGGAAGATTCTACAGAGCACTTATTTACGGAATCCCTGAAAAAGAAAAAGACAGAATAGTTCTTCCTATTGGGAGAGACAGAATAAACAGAAAGAAATTCTCTCCAAACACAACATCCCCAAAAGAAGCCATTACAAACTACAAAGTCTTAAAAAAATATGAACAGCTAAACTTTTCCGATATAAAATGTAAACTTGAAACCGGTAGAACCCACCAGATAAGGGTGCACATGTCAAACATGGGACATCCACTACTTGGAGATGAACTTTACGGTTTTAAATATTCTAAAATAAAAGATAAAACGCTTCAAAATCTTATAAAAGAATCTAACATGCACGCCTTATGTGCTTACTATCTTTCATTTAAACATCCATCAACCGGAAAAACGATGGAATTTGAGATTGAACTCCCGAAAAAGATGAGAAAAATATTAGACTATGCAAATAAACATAATTAGGCTATAATTAAAATATTAAAAGTTTGGAAACCAGGGCAGAGAAAAGTGGAACAAAAAGGAACAATAGTCTTTTGCAATTTATTTTCAAAAAATAGCATACAAGAAATTATTCAGAATCAAGAAGCACAAAATTACAAATTTATTGTTGGAATGACATCCACTTCTAACATAAAAAATGGAATACTAACATCTGAACCATCAAAATTATCCATACCGCTAAAAGATGTTGAATTTCTTGTAACAGAAGCCACTGAATTTAACAAAGAACAAGCAGTATCAGCGGCAAAGCATCTTAAAAACTTCAAGCCAAAAATCATTATAGCTTTCATAAGTGATCCTTCAGGACGCACAGAAGATTTTTTTAAGTATTTCAACTCTATATATCACAATGCACCTATTGTAGGCGGGCTTGCATCAAAACCTGACGATGAAGATAAAACATTTGTTTTCTCCCAGAATAAAATACTATCATCAGGCATAATCTTTTTAGCTCTTAAAGGAGACATAAAAGTAAAAACAGGATACGCTTTTGGATGGACCCATTTTAAAAAGAAATTCAAAATAACAAAATGCTACAAAAATAAAATTTATGAGATAGAGAACAGACCTGTTACTGACTTTTTCTCCCACTATCTTGGAAAAAGTGCTCTTTATAATCTTGAAGTTGTAACAATATCATTTCCTCTAATGGTAAGAAGAAACGGGAAGCTTGTAGCAAGAGCCTGTATCGGAATTGATGATGATGGTTCAATGATTTTCTCCGGAAATTTCAGAGAAAATGAGTTTGCATACTTTGGAGTCGGAAGCGAAAGAAAAATCATCTCAGAAGCACGAAAACTATGGTGGGAAATGGCAAAATTTTTTCCAGATAGACTATTGCTTTTCCCATGTATGGTAAGAAAAGCTTTCCTTGGAAAAAAATTCCATCTTGAAACTAGCCTTTTCTCAAGTATATGTGAAAACGCTGGCGGATTAACTTTCGGAGAAGTTTTAACATTAAATAGAAAGCCTATCCTTTTAAATCAAACACTAACCGCAGTAGGATTAAAATTTCCTTCATACAAAAGGAAAAAACAGGAAATAAAAATACACGTTGGGCAATCTTCTACAGATACAAATGACGATAAAATCCACCCGGTAATAATAGAAATGCTTGTTCACCTTGCTAACACTGTGATGAGAGAACTTGAAGAAAAAAACAGAAAAATAAAAATTCTTGCAGAAACAGATTCATTAACAGGACTATACAACCGTAGAAAAATATTTGAAAGACTTGAAGAAGAGATAGCAAGATGCGAAAGATATGGTAACCCTTTATCAGTAATTATATTTGATATAGATTTTTTCAAAAAAGTAAACGATACATACGGTCATCTCATCGGAGATAAAGTTTTAAAAGAAATTGCTAAAATCCTTAAAAGCAATACACGAAAACCTGATATAGCAGGTAGATATGGTGGAGAAGAGTTTATAATCATCCTTCCTCATACAGACACCGAAGGTGCAATTAAACTTGCAGAAAAAATAAGAAAACTTATAGAAAACCACAACTTTGGCATAGGAAGAAAAATCACAATCTCTGCAGGAGTTACTTCCTATATTCCGAGAGATACTGTTGACTCTCTAATATCACGGGCAGACCAGGCCCTTTATAAGGCCAAAGCAGAAGGTAGAAGTAGAGTCTGTTCCCTATAACCTTTATGATAAAATACCCTACATAAAATTCCTATCTTTCTTTTTGGAGGCATCCATTAAATGGAACAGATTATTCCCATTCCCATAGAAGAGGAAATGAGACAATCCTACCTTGATTACGCAATGAGCGTAATTGTAGGTAGAGCTCTTCCTGATGTAAGGGACGGCCTTAAGCCGGTTCATAGAAGAATCCTTTACTCAATGCATCAATTAAACCTTTACCCAGATAAACCTTACAAAAAGAGTGCAAGAATAGTTGGTGAATGCCTTGGTAAATTTCATCCTCACGGAGATAGTGCAGTTTATGATGCTCTTGTAAGAATGGCACAAGATTTCTCAATGAGATATCCTCTTATAGATGGACAGGGAAACTTTGGCTCTGTTGATGGAGACTCTGCTGCAGCCATGAGATATACTGAAGCCCGCCTTTCAAAGATATCCATGGAACTTTTAAAAGATATAGAAAAAGATACGGTTGATTTTAGGCCAAATTTTGACGAAAGTCTCACAGAACCTGAAGTTTTACCCGCAAGATTTCCAAATCTTCTTGTCAACGGTAGTGCAGGAATAGCCGTTGGAATGGCAACAAATATTCCTCCACACAACATAACAGAAGTTTGTAATGCAGTTAAATATCTTGTTGACAATGAAAACGCAACGACAGAAGAACTGCTTCAATACATAAAAGGTCCTGACTTTCCGACAGGAGCAGAGATAATAAATCCTGAAGCAATTCTAAAAATTTACCAGACAGGAAGAGGCAGTGTAACATTAAGAGCAAAACATAAAGTTGAAGAGTTAAAGAAAAGAACAGCCATTGTTATAACTGAGCTTCCATACCAGGTTAACAAAGCATCTTTAATAAAACAGATAGCAGAGCTTGTAAAAGAGAAAAAAATAGAAGGTATTGCTGACATAAGAGATGAATCGGACAGAGAAGGGATAAGAGTTGTTATAGAACTTAAAAGGGATGCAACACCTGAAGTTATCTTAAACAAACTTTACAAATTCACCCCTATTCAGACAAATTTTAGTTTTAATATGATAGCTCTTGTAAACGGCCAACCAAAACTACTTAACCTGAAATCATACCTTTCTGAATTCATCAAATTCAGAAAAGAGGTAATTTTAAGAAGAACAGCCTACGAGCTAAAAAAAGCTGAAGCAAGACTTCACATACTTGAAGGATTGAAAGTCGCCCTTGAAAACATAGACAGAATAATAACAATTGTAAAAGGAGCAGAAAGTCCAGAAACTGCAAAATCCATATTGCAAAACGAGTTCCAACTTTCAGAAGAACAGGCAAAAGCTATTCTTGATATGAAACTTCAAAGACTAACAGGTCTTGAAAGAGAAAAGATAGAAGAGGAATATGAAAAACTCAAGAAGGACATAGAATACTATAGATTCATAATTAACTCAGAAGAGGAGCAGAAAAGATTAATTAAAGAGGATATGGATGAAATCATAAAACTTTACGGTGATGAAAGGAAAACAGAAATAGTCTCAAAAGAATCCCAGATAGACATAGAATCCATGATTGAAGATGAAGAAGTTGTAATATTCCTTACTCATAAAGGCTTTGTTAAACGCGTCTCTGCAAGTGCCTACAAAACACAGGGAAGAAGCGGCACAGGAACAAAAGGAATAAAAACACGAGAAGATGATTTTGTAAAAGAGATTATTACAGCCTCATCACTTGACTATCTTTTAATATTCACAAACAGAGGTAAAGTTTACTGGCTTAAAGCTTACGAAATTCCAAAATCTGAAAGGGCAACAAGAGGTCAATCCATAAGAGGGTTACTTCAGGGTCTTTCAGGTGGTGAAAACGTTTCAAAAATCATCCCTGTAAAAGATTTCAACCAGAATCTTGACCTTTTCTTTGTAACAGCAAAAGGATATGTGAAAAGAACACCTTTAAAAGATTTTTCTCACCCACGCTCAACAGGAATAACAGCGATAAACATGGAACCTGATGATAAGCTAATATACATAGGTCTTGTCTCTGAAAAGGATAATGTTATCCTGATTTCACGTAAAGGAAGAGCCATAAGATTTTCTATCCAAGATGTACGCCAGATGGGAAGAACAGCAAGAGGTGTAAGAGGCATCCTTCTTGACCAGAATGATGACTCTGTGGTTGCTGCAACAGTTATCCATCCAGACGACAGATATCTTTTAATCGTTACCGAAAAAGGTTACGGAAAAAGAGTGGCTCTATCAGAATTTCCGATTCAAAGAAGAGGCGGAAAAGGAGTTATAGCAGCTAAGTTAAATGAAAAAACAGGAAAAATAGCAGATGCAATAACTCTCAAAGACGATGAAAACATCGTTATAGTATCCAAAAAAGGCAAAGTGATAAAACTAAATGCAGGACAGATAAGCATAATAGGAAGAATTACAAGAGGAGTAAGGGTACAAAGACTTTCCGATGATGATAGTGTTGTAGCTGTATCAAAGGTTGAAGAGGAGGAAGTAGAAGATGCTTGATATAAAAGAGATAAGGAAAAATCCTCAAAAATTTAAAGATAAACTCTCTCTTAGAGATAAAAAACTTCCCGAGAAAATAGATAGGCTACTTGAAATAGACAGGACAAGGAGAGAAACTTTAACAGAAGTTGAATCTTTAAAAGCTGAAAGAAATAAGCTTTCAAAAGAGATAGGCACTCTTTTTAAAGAGAAGAAAATTGAAGAAGCCAACATAAAAAAAAGTAAAGTTGAAGAAATTTCTGGCAGGATAAAAGAACTTGAAGAAAATTTAAAGGAAATAGAAAAATCTTTTAAAAGTTTACTTCTTAACATTCCCAACATTCCCCACGAGTCTGTTCCGGTAGGAGATGATGAAAACGAAAATATCCCGGTAAGATACTGGGGAGAAAAACCAGAATTTGATTTTGAGCCTACTCCACACTGGGAAACAGGAGAAAAACTTGGAATTTTAGAATTTGAAAGAGCAGCAAAACTATCAGGTTCAAGATTCGTAATTTATAAAAATTGGGGAGCAAAACTTGAGAGAGCCCTTATAAACTTTATGCTTGACCTTCATACTCAAGAGCACGGCTATGAAGAGATAATACCACCTTTTCTTGTAAATAGCGAAACTTTAACAGGAACAGGACAACTTCCAAAATTCGCCGAAGATCTTTATAAAATAGAAGGTGAGGACCTCTGGCTAATCCCAACAGCAGAAGTTCCTTTAACAAACATCCATGCAGGAGAAATATTAGCCGAAAAAGAGCTTCCAAAGTATTACACAGCTTACACTCCATGCTTTAGAAAAGAAGCCGGTTCCCACGGGAAAGATGTAAGAGGAATAATGAGACTTCACCAGTTCAATAAAGTTGAACTTGTTAAAATCGTCCACCCTGACAAATCCTATGATGAACTTGAAAAACTTGTTAATGAAGCTGAAAAAGTTCTCCAGCTTTTACATCTCCATTATAGAGTAGTAACACTCTGCACAGGAGATCTTGGATTCTCAGCAGCTAAAACCTATGACATAGAGGTATGGATTCCATCTCAGAAAAGATACAGAGAAATATCGTCATGCAGTAACTGTGAAGATTTTCAGGCAAGAAGAGCAGGAATAAAATTTAGAGACCGAAACGGTAAAACCCATTTTGTCCACACTTTAAACGGTTCAGGTCTTGCTGTAGGTCGAACCGTAATAGCCATACTGGAACAGTATCAACAAAAAGATGGAAGTGTAATAATTCCTGAGGTATTAAGAGACTATATTAAAACCGACATAATAACACCTTAAAAGGGGAACCTCTCCCCTTTTATCTTTTATAAAGGCCGACTATTTCAGCTGTTGTAATAACATGACCATCAACAGCTTCAAGAAGCTCCTTCCGTGTAGCACCAGGTTCAAGACCCAAGGTTTCAACATCAAGAGCCATAAGGATAAAGAAGTATCTGTGAACTTCACCAGGCGGCGGGCAGGGTCCGCTATAACCTATATTTCCAAAGTCATTTAATCCCTGCTTTATGTCATACTCAAGATATCCCGCAGGCGGAACATCTTCAGGAAGGCCTTCAAAATCAGCAGGTATATCGTATATTAACCAGTGGCAAAAAACACCACCGGGAGCATCCGGATCTTCCATTATGAGCACGAAACTTTTCGTTTCCTCTGGCGGATTAAGAAAGAAAAGACACGGAGATATATCATCACCATCACAGGTGTACTTCACAGGAATAAACTCTCCATTCCCAAAAGCCGGGCTTACAATTTCCATGATACCCCCCTATTGTTAGTTAAACTACAAAATCAACATCTCTTCCGCATTTAGGACACTTTTTGTTTTTAAAATGAACAACAACATCATACCCAACCCTTTCAACAAGAAGAGCTCCACATTCAGGACAGTAAGTTGATTCCCTTGTTCTATCAGGAACATTTCCTACATAAACATAGTCAAGGTATTCCCTGCACACATCATAAGCCATATTAAGAACTTCAACAGGCGTCGGCATAAAGTTTATAAGTTTATAAGCAGGGAAAAATCGTGAAAGATGTAAAGGAGTATCTTTGCCTAAATTCTCTGCTATCCATTTTGCAAATTTCTCAAAATATTCAGGGGTAAACTCATCAAACTTTGGAACAACAAGCTTCGTAAGTTCAAGATGTTTACCTGCTTTCTTTATCTCTTCACACACCTGCCATACATTTGGATTGCTTAAAAGCGAAAACTCAGCATAATACTTCTTTGTCATCCCTTTAAGGTCAACATTAAAAGCATCTATAAGTGGAAGTAACTCTTTCAAAGGTTGAAGATTTATATTTCCGTTTGTAACCATCACATTTATAAGTCCCGTCTCTTTTATAAGATATGCAGTGTCTTTAACATACTCAAACCAGACTATTGGATCGTTGTAAGTGTAAGCTATACCTATAGAATTATACTTACCTGCATACTCTACAGCCATTCTTGGAGGGAAAAATTCTCTCTCCGTTTCTCTTCTTGAAATCTGCCAGTTTTGACAGGAACGGCAATCAAGGTTGCAACCGTTTGTACCGATAGAAAAAATAACTGAACCTGGATAGAAATGGTAGAGAGGCTTTTTCTCTATCGGGTCATAACCACCGGATGTAATTTCAGCATAAACGGTGGAAATCAAGCGTCCCCCTTCATTCTTTCTTACAAGACAGAACCCACTTAAACCTTCAAGAATAACACATTCTCTGGGACATAGAATACATTTAACCTGATTATTTTCCATCGGTTCCCAATATGCAGCAACAGCTCTTGCCATATTCCCCCTCAAAACAAAAAGTATCCTTATTTTTAAAATATACCACAAAATAAAAAAGGGGAGACTTCTCTCCCCTATTATAAGCCTATAAAATTCTTGCTCTTATCAAACAGGTAGATCAAACTCCCTCAATACATCATTAAGGGATGTTTTTTTATCTGTTGATTCTTTTCTTTTACCTATAATCAGTGCACACGGAAGACCGTACTCTCCAGCAGGAAATTTTTTAACACGGGTTCCGGGTATAACCACGCTTCTTGCTGGAACTCTTCCCCTGTATTCAACAGGCTCATCCCCAGTAACATCTATTATCTTTGTTGAAGCAGTAATAACAACACCTGCTCCTAAAACTGCCTCCTCCTCTATTACTGCACCTTCAACAATGATACATCTTGAACCGATAAAACAGTTATCCTCAACAATAACAGGTCTTGCACCAGGAGGTTCAAGAACACCACCAATACCAACCCCACCTGAAAGATGAACATTTTTCCCTATCTGTGCACACGAACCAACCGTTGCCCATGTATCAACCATGGTACCTGAACCAACATAAGCGCCTATATTTACATAGGACGGCATCAAAATAGCTCCTGGTTCTATATAGGAACCGTAACGGGCTGTAGCCGGTGGAACAACTCTTACACCAAGCTTTTCCCACCCCTTTTTAAGAGGAATCTTATCGTAATACTCAAACGGTCCCATTTCCATAACCTTCATTTCAGAAATCGGGAAAAAGAGTAGTATAGCTTTTTTCACCCAATCGTTTACTCTCCACTTTCCAACATCTTCCCTTTCAGCAACTCTTATTTTCCCAGCATCAAGAAGAGCTATAACTTCCTTTATTGCTTCCTTCGTTCTTTCCTCTTTAAGCAACTCCCTGTTTTCCCATGCATTCTCTATCATTACTTTTAACTCTTCCATAAACACCTCCGCTATTTAAACCCTTTTAAATTGTTGGCTATTATTACTCCAGCCTGTTCAATCTCAAGAACAAGTTTATCAAGTTTTCTCTGTAAAAGGTTATAAGCCACATAGGAGGGAACTGCCACAATAAGACCAAAAACGGTTGTAAGAAGCGCTTCCGCTATCCCGGCTGAAAGCTGTTGAGGATTTGCTATTCCAGATGTACCGGCATCAAGAACACCAAAAATCTTAACCATACCAAGCACAGTTCCCAAAAGTCCTAAAAGAGGAGCAATCGTAGCAATTGTAGCAAGAAGAGTCATTCCTCTTTCAAGTTCTGCCACTTTTTTTCTGGCTATTACTTCAAAAGCGTTTAAAAAGTTTACTCTTGAAATTTCCCCAATATTTCTAAAAGCTTCAATAATAATCTCCGAAAGAAGAAATCTATTCCTTTTACAAAACTCAATAACATCACCTATTTTATTAGTAGAAAGAAGCATAACCATAGTTTTCAACCTATCTTTAGGCACTATTTTTGAGGAACGAAACATAACTATTTTCTCTATAACAATAGCAAGAGAGACCACTGAAAGCAGAATCAGTGTATATCCAATAAAGCCACTTTTTGAAATAAGAGAAAAAAAACTCATTAAATCCCTCCACAAGGATAAAATTATGGTGAAATTATATCACTGAAATTCTTGAAATGAAGCTAATCTGCACGGTTTGAAGGAGGAAGAGTTTTTACCTCTATTACTTTATCAGTTTCAGGCTTTAAAATCTGAACTCTATTATTAAGCCAATCTGTAACAATCACATTCCCTTTATTATCTACAGCTACATCAATAGGATAGTTAAACCATCCAGGTGCCCATCCTCTACCGCCAAACTCAAATAGAAAATCTCCACCCATATTATATGCAAGAACAGCATGTCTCATAGGGTCTGTAACATAAATCCTTCCAGATTTTTCATCAACAGCAACAGAAGATGGCTGGCTCATCTGGCCAAAATTCGCACCCTTTGTTCCAAACTTCCTTACAAAATTTCCATCTTTATCAAATATAAAAACCTGCCCAAAATCAAGAGCTACAAGATAAACATTCCCAAATGAATCTACAGAAACATTGCTCACAACAGAATAGATTTTATTTCCGTTAACTTGCATTTCCGGATAAAGATAATCCTTAAATTTACCATCTTTACCGAAAACAACAATAAAAGGCTTCCCAACACCGGTGATATAGATATCCCCCGTTTTAAAATTCACAGCTACATGATTTGGGACAAAGTCTTCATCTCCTTTAAAACCATTCACTTTAATAACTTTTTCAAGAATAAGTGAAGGAGAAAGGACATAAACAGATTTTGTATTTGTTGAAACAAAATAAAACTTTCCTTTGCTATCAACAAAAAGATCTACAGGATCAATCACATCATACCCTTTACCTATTGCCATAAAAGGAAAATAATCGGGAGTGTAAAATACAACCTTTGAACTTCCAGGTTCTACCAGAAATAACCTCTTACTTGCCAAATCATAAAAAAGAGAGCCGGGATAGGCAAGAACCTTCCCGGCTTCATCTATTCTTATTATATCTATTACCTTCGTGCCAACTACCTTCCCCTGCTTTCTGGCAAAAGCACTGCTAAAAAATAGCAAAACTGTAAATAAAACCCATATTATCCTTTTGTTGTATGACATA
This sequence comes from Desulfurobacterium atlanticum, assembly GCF_900188395.1. Classification (NCBI taxonomy): domain Bacteria; kingdom Pseudomonadati; phylum Aquificota; class Aquificia; order Desulfurobacteriales; family Desulfurobacteriaceae; genus Desulfurobacterium; species Desulfurobacterium atlanticum. Next base: position 50,044 of record NZ_FZOB01000012.1, read on the forward strand.
CCATACATCCGCATTCATTCATAAGTGTTGCGTTTGTAGTTGCACTATCAGCTGTACATGTTGAATAATCCCATCTTAAAATATCGTAGTACGGAGAACCGTGAGCCCTATGACATGAAATACATGTAACTATCGCATCGTTCCCTGTCCAGCTAATTGTATCGTCTGTAAGAAGAGTATAGTTATCTGTTCCAACAGGAGCAAACATACTGTAAGGAGCAGAAGTTGGATTACCACCGTTGTAGTATTTATACTCAACATCTGTATTGCCATCCACTCCAATAGTAGCCGGACCAGCCTGAGAAAGGTCAAAATCTGTTGGGTGTCTCAACCACGGTGTTCCTATCGGAGAATCAACAGCTGCCGGATCCCTCGCAACTTCAGCACCGCTGTGGAATATACCGTGACACTCAGCACACAAATATGAAATCGTTCTTTTATCCGCAGTTGTAGGATCTTCAGATGTTCTATGAACGGCATAATACACATTATGTTTCACACCATTATCATCAGCCTGATTTGCAAACTCATAATAGTTATGCTCGTATCCTGCAATACCTGATAGGAATCTGTAGCTGTTTCCTATAGTTCCGGTACCATCAACAAATCCAAACATGTTGGAGTGGTGAGCCCCGTTTACCCCTGCAAAACTATCGGTAGTGGCAGCATTATGCCTTCCGTGACATCCATAAACTCCAGCACAGGTAAGCTGATGAGTCCATTGTGTTTCACCGTTTGCAACTTTAGAGCCATCTATGGCATCTGTAAAGTGAGTAGCATTAGCATCCCATCCAGGAGGGGTTAAACCGGTATTTGAATCTTCAGGCATACCAAGATCAAGAACGTTATGGGAAAATCGCTGGTCTTGAGTTCTCCCCCAGTAAAAACTTCCTCCTGCTAAAGCCCTATTCTGTCCCCAGGTGGCTGAAGCATAAGTTCCTGTAGTATAAGCATCACCTGTTGAGGGATAAGCTGGTTCAGTAGTTGAATCAACATAAGGCCATAGATGATCTCCGTAATAAGGAGTTCCTGCAAGTGGAGCCATATCGTAAGTATGACAATACTGACAATCACCACGGAGAAGATTTCTAATAGGAGTAGTACTGTTATTAAAGGTCATTGGAACAACATTTGTAGAACTTACAGTGCCGGTAGTGTAAGTAGCGTTATTATACCAGGGATAATTTCCGTGCTGGGAGTTGTGCATTGTGTGACAGTTAACGCAGGGACCAACAACGGCAAACGATTGATTGTATAACATAAAACCTGAAATAGCCGCTATAGTCCCAATAATCAGATTTTTCCTCATCTCCACACCTCCTTGTTAAAATTACCAATATATAGATTACACCTTTTAAAGAAGTTTTTCAAGTAATAATAAGTTAAATTACCTGCATAGGTATACACATACTCCCCACCCACACCAAAGGAAAAAGGCTGCCCACCTGGTAGTTAAAATATTAAGAGCACTAAACATTCAAATTTTCAGAAAACCAAAACCACTACCAGGAGGACAACCATGCAGCTAAATATAAACCTATACCACG
>NZ_FZOB01000013.1 GCF_900188395.1 Desulfurobacterium atlanticum
CCGTTCCCATTCCGAACACGGAAGTTAAGCCCGCCAGCGCCGATGATACTGCCCTGGAGACGGGGTGGGAAAGTAGGGCGGTGCCAGGCTTTTTTTATTTCTGAAAAAAGAACCATATTCCATAACCTTTTCTTGAAAGGAGGAGGTGAAAATGGAATTGTGGGTAAAAGCTGGCGAGGAAACAGTAAAAATTCAAGGTTCTTTAAAATCAATATTTGAAACAGTCAAAAATAAGTTTACAGAAACTCCAAAGATTCTTGCCTTCAACGGTACCAAAAGAGAAAGAAGAAGATTTAAGAAAGAGCTTAGATTTGCTAAAAAAGATTTAATAAAAGCTGCTGAAAATTATCTTATTTGGTATAAAAGCTGTAAGAGACTCTTTTCTTAGAATTTTTAATAGAAGACTCTTGGAAAAAGTGGGAATTCCCCCCTTAATATAATTTAAATTGTTATTTTTTCTAATAGCTCAGCGGGAATATCTTGCTTTGTTAAGTTTTCTTTTATTGATTCTCTCTCTTTTTCTCCGTTAATATTAATTATAACTATTCTTCCGAATCCTTTATTATAATAATTCCCAAAGTCGTAGATGCCTCCTAAGACGCTCAATTCTTTGTTTTCTATTAAAGTTTTATATCTTTTTACAGCTATTCCAACTTGCCAGTGAATGTTTTCTTCTATCGCTTTCTGAATATCTCCTTTATTTTTTGTTATTTCCTTTAGAGGAATGTGAAGGTGGTCAAGTTCATATCTTATACTATGATTTTCATTTTCATATCCTGATATAAATGTTTTTATAGCTCCACAGTTTGTATGGCCAAGGATAAAAAGAATTGGTGTTTTTAGATGTAGAACGCCGTAATCTACAGAGCCTAAATTGTTTTCTATTTGATTTCCAATGTTTCTTATAATGAAGACTTTATTTATTGCATCTTCTGTAAAAATTTCTGTTTGTACTCTTGAATCTGAACAGGTAACGAGTGTAATCTTTGGAGCTTGAGAATTTATATGTTCTTTAAAAAAATCCCTGCTTTTTCCTTTGAGGAATCGGTCGTTTGTGAGTAGTATCTCTTTTATCAGTTCTTTACTATTTTGCTCCATCTTTTTACCTCTAATTTTTTACATTATTTTAACATTTCCTTCTTTCTCCCTCTGATTTACTTTTACTGTTTTGTGTTGTTAGGTTTTATTTTTGATACAATAATTGGCGTAATTACACTTTATTTCTCTTTAGAGGAGAACATGAAATATCTTGAGTATTTAAAATTTCCGGTGGCATCAACTTCTTATATTGTTCTTTTCTTTTTGCTGATATTTATAGCGGTACTTTTTATTTTTACTGTAGCTTTTTTCAGGAGCCTATATCATAAGAGAAAATACAAACTTTCTTTTATGAAAGAGGCTTTCGAGCATGGCTTGACTGAAAGGGAAGCAGAAATTTTATGGCAGTACTCTTTGAAAGAAGGTAGAGATCCCTTTTTAACTCTGGAGTTTAAAGCAGCTTTTGAAAAAGTTGTTGACCTGTATTTAAAGGAGGATCCTTCTGCTGATGAAAATATTGTTTCTCAGATGAGAGAAAAGCTCGGCTTTGATGTCGTTCCCTATTTTGCACCTCTTGTATCAACCAAGGACATAGAGCTATTCCAGCCGGCTAAAGTAGAAATTGAAGAGGGATATTTGGCTGAAATAGTTCTTTTTGATAAAGATGAAAGGTATATGTATTGGGCTTTTGTTGATTCTTTTCCTAAGAATAGGATTAAAAAAGGGGATAAGATAACGGTTACTTTTTTGAGAAAAGGGGATGCCATCTATAAGTTTTCAGTTCCGGTTGAAGAGGTTTATGAAGAAAAAGACAGACTTATGATTAAGCTTCCTCATACATTTAATCTTGTTCGTTATCAGAGAAGAAATTATGCGAGAGTTGAAGTGGACATTCTTTGTAAATTAGGCGTTTTAACTGAAAATGGTTGGAATTGGTATGAAGGAAGATTAAAAGATATAAGTATGGGTGGTGCAAGGATCTGCTTCCCTTATGGTGATGAAAGACCTCAAATATCTGTTTTATCTGAAGTAAAGCTTGAGTTCTTCCTTGAAGGGAGGCCATTTTCTTTAAATGGGGTAGTTGTTAATGAAGATTTAAAGGAAAAGATGTTGTGTGTTGGGGTGGAATTTAGGGATGTTAAGGAATCTGATCAGCAGTTCATTTATAAATTTGTTAAGAAAGAGCAGAAAAGACTTGCTGAACTTTATGTGAGAAGTAGAGAATGAAGGCACTCCACTTATTTCTGAAGCATACAGAGTATCAAATAAAGAAAGAGGAATTTATCCTTAAAGAGTTTCTTTCTGAGCTTGATGAGGTTGAAACAAAAATTGAGAGTTTGAGAAAAGAGTATTCTGTGAAGAAGCAGCAGCTTACCAGAGTTAAGAATGGTATGGAAATTTCTCTACTTCTTAATTATTGTAACTTTATTCTTGAAGAGATAGAGAAGAAAAATGTAGAGAAAAAGCAATTACTGCATAAAATTCAGATTCAAAAGCAGAAACTTGCAAGGTTAAATGGAGAGAAAAAAGCTGTTGAGAAGTTTTTGGAAAAGAAGAAGAGAAATGAACTAATAAATCAGCTTGTTCAGGAAGGGAGACTTGCAGATGAGGTTTTTAGCCGGGTTTATGCTGATGGTGATGATAGTAGCTGGAATGCCTAACTTTTCTGCTGCTCAGGAAGTGGAAAAATCGGAAATTAAAAAGGAACTTCAGCGACTTTTGACATTGAGGGAAGAAATAAACAAACTTATAGCTAAGAAAGAGCAAATTTTAAAAAAGATAGTTGAGGAACGTAAAAAACTTGCACAGGAGAGGAAAGCTTTTGAAGAGGAGATAAAAGCTGTTCAAAATGAAAGGTATAAAAAGCTTGCAAAAATATTTTCAAAAATGGATCCAGAACTTGCCGGTCAGAAAATTTCTGCGATGGATAATATGACAGAGGCAGCTTATATCTTTTTGAATATGAAAGAGCGTTATGCTGGCCAGATTATGAACTATGTTTCTCCTGAAAAGGTAAAAGAAATTGTTAGTATTATGATAGAGATAAAGAATAATAAGAACAGCAGTAGCAAATAGTGGTAAAATTGCTTTTATGAAAAAGATAGAAAGTGAAAAAATAATAGATTTATCTCATCTAAGGCCGTGGTCTTTCTCCAAAGTTCAGAAAGCCAAAAAGTGTGCTTACGATTTTTACTGGAGTTACGTGGATAAAAAAGAGCCGGCAGAGCGAGCTGACTTCTTTGTTCTTGGAAGTGGCGTTCATTTTATTCTTGAAAATGCTATAGAAACTGCTTTTAAAAGGTGCAGACCGTTAAATTTTGAGATTTTAAACTACTTTTTTGAGAAGTTCAGAAAATTTGAACCGGGAATTTCTTATGAGAAGCTAAAACCGTTTTTCCCCAATATCCTGAACTATGTTAATAGCCAGATAAGAAGGATAGAAAAAATAAAGTTTTTCTTTTCAGAAGTTGATTTATGTATAAATAGGCGGTTTGAACCGATAGATTTTAACGGAGAGGAAGCCTTTATAAGGGGCAAGCTTGATTTTGTTTTTGCCCTTGACGATACTCTCTATATTGTTGACCATAAAACCAACAGAAGCAGGGAGTTTTCAAACAAACTGAAAACTCAGCTTAGATGGTATGCGCTTCTTGCTAAAGCAAAATTCCCTCAATTTAAAAAACTTGCTCTTGAAGTGCATAATGTTCGTTATGGGACGGTTCAACGGATTATTTTTACTGATACTGATGTAAAGCATTTTCAGCTTAAACTTCTGCCAATAATTGAAATGATAGAAATGGAACTGGCGGATAAAAGTTTCTCACAGCTTGTTCCTTCTCCTTCTTCCACAAACTGCAGATGGTGTGATTTTCGTCATATCTGTCCGGCGAAAAAGTGTTAGAGGTTTAATGATGGTGAGAGAGGAAAAGTTAGGGTTAAAAGAGTTAATCGCCATTGGTGTAGGTGGAATGATAGGTGGAGGGATATTCTCAGTTCTTGGCGTAGCTGTTGGCTTTGCAGGAAATGGTGCTCCTTTATCCTTCTTTATAGATATGCTTATAGCTCTTGCAGCTGGTTATCACTATGTTAAGTTGGCACTTACTTTCAGAGATGATGGAGCAAGTTACACCTATCTTAAGAAAGCTTTTCCTGATAAGCCTTCTATAGCTGCTGTTGAAGGCTGGATTGTTATTATAGGATATGTAGGGACGCTTGCACTTTATGCGTTTACTTTCGGTGCTTACGGAGCTGACCTTTTTGGGCTTTCCGATTCTTTATTTTTAAGAATCGTTCTTTCGGTGGGAATGCTGCTCTTTTTCTTTTTTATAAACCTTAAAGGGGTAAGGACTTCTGGGCTTACTGAGGACATTATTGTTTATACCAAGATAGCAATACTGGCGGGTTTTGCGTTTATAGGGCTTTTAAATGTTGATAAGGATAGGTTTGTTCCTTTTTTAAACAAAGGTGTTTCTCCAGTTTTCCTTGGTGCGGCTGTAATTTTTGTTGCCTATGAAGGTTTCCAGCTTATTACAAATGCTGTTAGAGAAACGGATAATCCTGATAAAAATATTCCCCGGGGAATTTATGGTTCAATTCTTATAACAGGTTTGATTTACATTACTCTTGCAGTTGTTGCTGTTGGAGCTCTCTCTTATGACCAGCTTATAAGAGCGAAAGAATATGCTCTTGCAGCTGTTGCAGAACCGATACTTGGCAGTTTTGGTAAGGTTTTAATATCCCTTGCTGCTCTGATGGCTACAAGTTCTGCCGTTAATTCTACTCTTTTTGGAGCTTCAAGGATGATGGCAGAGATGGCGGAAGAGAAAATAATGCCACCTTTTCTTGGTAAGAGAGATAGAGCGGGAGTTCCTTTTATAGCACTTGCAGTTATGACGTTTTTTGCTATCCTTTTTACAGCAGCAGGAACTTTAAGTGTTATTGCTGAGTTTTCAAGTATAACTTTTCTCCTTGTTTCCATAGGGGTTTCTCTTGCAAATATAAGATTGAAAGATAAAACGAAAGCGCGTATTGATGTGGCTATTTTAGGACTTATTCTAATGTGTATTACTGTGGCTACAATACTTGTCTATCTTGCTTTTAGTAATTTAGAAGAGCTTGTAACTATAATGTTAATCTATTTTGCTGTTACCTGTTTGTTCTTTTTCTATAAAAAAATTTACCATCTGGAGAGTTAATTAGATGAAGTTTATCGGTGCTCATGTTAGTGCTGCAGGGGGAGTTTCAAACGCTCCCTTAAATGCAAAAAATATAGGAGCGAAGGCTTTTGCTCTTTTTACTAAAAATCAAAGAAGATGGTATGCAAAACCGATTCCACCTGAAGAGGTTGAAAGGTTCCATCTGAATCTTGAAGAATCCGGTATTCCAATAGAATATATACTTCCCCACGACAGCTATCTTATAAACCTGGGTCATCCTGATAAAGAAAAAAGGCAGAAATCGCTTGATGCTTTTATTGATGAGGTTAGAAGGTGTGAGCTTCTTGGCTTAAAGTATCTTAACTTCCATCCAGGTAGCCATCTTAAAATGGTTTCTGAGGAAGAGTGTCTTAATATTGTGGCTGATTCTATCAACAGAACTCTTGATGTTACAGACGGAGTTACTCTTGTTATAGAAAATACAGCCGGCCAGGGCAGCAATGTTGGTTATCGCTTTGAGCATCTTGCTTTTATAATTGATAAGGTTGAAGATAAAAGTCGTATAGGAGTGTGTCTTGATACCTGTCATCTTTTTGCGGCAGGGTATGATATTCGCACAAGAGAAGCTTATGAGAAAACGATGGCTGAATTTGAAGAGATTGTTGGATTTAAGTATCTTAAAGGGGTTCATTTAAACGATGCTAAATCTGAGCTTGGAAGTCGTGTTGACCGTCACCACTCAATAGGTAAAGGTAATCTTGGAATTGAGCCTTTCCGCTTTTTAATGAATGATGAGCGGTTTAATAACATTCCTATGGTTCTTGAAACGATAGAACCGCTACTTTGGCCAGAAGAGATAAAACTGCTTTATAGTCTTATAAAGGAGTAAGGGATTATCCCTTACTCAAGTCCCATTTTTTTTATTTTCCCTGGCTTAATAAAGCTTACAAACTCCTCAAGGGTTGCTGCAAGGATTTTTACGTTATCAAATCCTTTACTTTTAAGATAGATATAGGCCATTGCAGCCTTCAATTTTCCAGCACAGAAGAGACATAGAAGTTTGTCCTCTGGTAGCTCACTTAACCTATCAGGAAGTTGATTGATAGGGATGTTTATTCCGAACTTTCCAAGTGGAATGAGAGCGGTTTCCTTTTCGTCTCTTACATCAATCATTATCGCTTTTCCTTCTTTCCACATTGGAAAAAACTTTTCGGCGGAGATTTTGCTTTCTCCGCTTGCCCAGAAATCAAAATCCATGCTTTTAAGAAGCTGGTCCATCTTCTCCTCCCTTTTTTATCTCCTTTATTATATTTCTCAGGTTTTCAAGGGTTTTACAGCAGATAGGTTCATCCCTGTAAAAACTTTCCTGATAGATTCTAACAAACTCTAACGCTTTTTCTCTTAAATTTTTATCATCAATTCTTTTTACAAAAGTTTCAAGGGGTTCGTTTCCTTGTCTTACGTAGCCTTTCTTTTCTAAAGTTTCATAAAACTCTTCCACAACCGTTTTTCTGTTTTTCATAAGGATTATCAGTGTAACAAAAAGTAGAAGAAGTGTTGCAGTGTAAATGGTTTCCTCTTTTGAGAGCAGGCTTTTAACGTTTAGGTCTGGCAGTTTCTTAAATGTGGAAAAGCTGGTTCTAAGTTTTGAGAACGTTTTTATCTGGGTTGTGAAATCGTAGTTTATAACGGTGCTTATGAAATAGTAGTTTAGTGTATCCATAAGGAGGAACAATTTCTCTTTTAAACTTTTCTTTTTTTGTGCTACTGCCTGTGCTGTTTGTTCTCCTGTTCCCTGAATAGTTTCCTGTCCGGCTGCAAATGTTGGTTCAAAGTGATGCCACTTTCCGTTTCTGTAATACTCAACCCATACATGAGCGTTTTTGCCCATTATCAGATAGTAGTTTCCGTAAGGGTTATACTCTCCTGAATAAAATCCTCCTACAAGCCGGGCAGGGATTCCCTTTAGTCTGAAAATTACCGCGGCGGCACTTGCAAAGTATTCACAGTTTCCCTTTTTCACATTTAAAAGGAAATCCTTAAGGGAAACAGGTAATCCTTTAAGAGTGTACCTATACTCTTTTTGAAAAAGTTTAAGAATTTCTTGGGGTAGTTGATTTTCAGGGGTGTTTTTAAATCTTTCTTTAACAAATTTTTCAATTTCAGGCATTGGCGGTAGGGAAAGATAAAGTTTTTTCTCTTTTTCTGTTAAAGGTTCTTCTATTTCATTTGTTAATACAGATACTCCCGTGTATCGGACTCTTTTTGTTACAGGTTTTGGATATACGAAGAAGCTTCCTTCCCGTTTTGCTTTTATCTGTGAAATCTGGTAGGGTATGTTGATGAGCGGCAGGTATTTATCACCGTAAGGTTCAAGAATTACGGTTTGATATATTTTTTCTCCTTTAATGGTTATTTTTTTTCTTTCTGTTTTAATGTGTATCCAGCGGTTTTTAAAGAATTTTTCAAAGGTAATACTTCTAAAATAAGGCGGTTTTTCAAGTTTTTTTACGGAAACTCTCATAAAAATGGTATTTGATTCTTGAATTTCACTGACACCACCGAGGTTTATGCTGTTTGAAAATCCTGTGATAACTCTTTTCTGTTGGGGTATAAGGTTAAAGAGTGGAGCCTGAGTTCTGGGAAGTATTATAAAAAAGAAGATGGTAAGGGGGATAGCTACGGTTATAAATATGATGCTGAAACTCAGTATTTTTGTAAGTTCTTTTGTTGAGAGTTTGAGTTTTCTGTTCTCTTTTAGAAATGTTAAAAGCACTGTGCCTGTTATGATGATTATAGCTTCAAGGATGAACAGAAAGAGAAATTTTATGTTTAAAAGAAATATTGAAGATGCTGTAAAGAGGAAGAGAGAAAGGGCAAATATCTGGTAGAAATCCCTTACATCTTTCTTTTCAATCAGTTTTACCGATAGAAGAAATGTGAGTGTTTCTGCAATAGGGGTTATAAGGTTATTTAGTGATAGTTTTGAAAGAAAAAACACGGATCCAAGAATAGATACTATGTTTAAAACGGTTCTGTTTTCAAACTGTTTTCCAGTTTTTTCCTGATATACTGCTGCAATTAGTGAAAGGATGAAGATAGCAGATAAGATTGGGTTTATAAAAGGTAAAATAGTTGCACTTCCTATTATGGATGCTACAACTGATAGGATAAATACGATAATGCGAACAGGTATTTTTCTCATTCTGCTTCCTCTTTTTTGTAAAGAGCAAGGTATTTAAGGATTTTTTTAAGGGTTATGGGGTTTTTGTCAGGTTTTATTAAAACATTACCGCTTTTTAGTCCAACTCCTTTTGTTCTGCTGTTTTTTATTGCAAGATAGGTTGCTTTTGACAGCTTCTCTTCAAGAGTGCCTGTGAGTTTTTCAAGTTCAATTATTAATGGTTTAGCTGTGTTTTTCCCTTCAAACTCTTTTGTGAACAGGGTTCCTTTTCTTGCCGAAACTTTCCAGTGAATGTTCTTTATTTCATCACCAGAAACGTATTCTCTTATTTTTTTTATCTCCTCTCTGCCGCTTCCGATTGCTTTTTTTTCATCGCCTTTTTTTCCTTCTTCACTTTTTGGATATTCGGTTTTTAGCGGTGTAGGATATACGATAAAGTCGGCGTTTATAACCGTTTCTTTTTCAATGTAGAAAAATCCGAAGGGAAATGGAGAAACAATTCTGGCTTTTATCTCTTGTAATCTTCCTCTTTCAGGAAAAGTCAGTTCTGTAAATGTACTGCTTTCACTTTTATTATCTACTACAGGTATCAGAGCGGTGCTCTGACCTATTTCAGTTTTTATAAGGAAAGATGGGAAAAACTTTTTTTCGTTTTTTACTGTTAGCTTAAAAAGTGTTGGTCTTTTCGCAAACACTTCTGTTATAGGTTCAATTTTTAGTGAAAGCTTTGACATATTTTTTCTCCCTGCTGTTCCAGAAATCCCAAGAATTGTAAGAAGAAAAGAAACTATTATGTATAGCAGATTATTACCGGTATTTACCGCTGCGATACCAAGAAAAATGGTTATTGCTATGAAGAACCAGCCTGTCAGTGTAACTTTTAAACGGGAGGTTCTACTTCTGAAAGTATTGATTTTATTACCTCCTCTCTGGGAATGGAACTGTATTCCTCTTTTGGCACTACCCTGTGGGGAATAACGTAAAGAGCAACCTCTAAAACATCTTCAGGAATAACATAATCTCTTCCTTTTAAAAATGCGTTTGCCCTTGCCATTTTTCCAAGGGTTAAGGTTCCTCTTACAGAAAGTCCAGATTCAAGAAATTTACTGTTTCTTGTTTTCCACCCTATATCAACGATATATTTCCCGATTTTTTCAGACATATATATAGCTTTTGTTTTTTTCACTCCTTCTAAAAGCTCTTCCTTTGAAAGGATGGGAGAAAGGGTTTCTATCTCTTCCCGGGTATCTTTACCTATAACTATCGCTATTTCAGATTCCCTGTCAGGGTATCCTATGGCTGTTTTTGCTGTGAAGCGGTCAAGTTGTGATTCAGGAAGGGGAAATGCACCTATCTGTTCAAGGGGATTCTGGGTGGCTATGACAAAAAATGGCTCTGGAAGTTTGTAGGTTTTACCGTCAACTGTAACCTGCCGTTCTTCCATAGCTTCAAGAAGTGCACTCTGGGTTTTTGGCATTGCACGGTTTATCTCATCTATCAGAACTATATTGTTGAACACAGGTCCCTTTTTAAACTCAAACTCTTTTGTTTTTTGATTAAATATGGAAACGCCTGTTATATCTGATGGCATAAGGTCTGAAGTGCACTGAATTCTTCCAAATGATAAATTTAAAATTTTTGCTATTCCAAGGGCAAGAGTTGTTTTTCCAACGCCGGGAATATCTTCAACTAAAAGATGCCCTTCCGAAAGGATTGTTAAAAAGGCCGTTCTGATTACAGTTTCTTTACCTTTTATATACTTTCCAAGGACTTTTATGCATAAATTTAATTTATCCTGAACCATCTTTTTCTCCTTATGTTGTGAGTAAATTTAATGCGAAATAGACAAAATGGTGTAAATGATAGTCGTTTTTAAAATCTCTTTGCATTTTAATGGTAAAATCCTGCGGAATAAAAATCTTAAAAGGAGGAGGAAAACTATGAACATCAATGCTGTAGAGCTTTTGAAAGAGTCGTGGCAGGACTTGAAAGGAAACTGGAAGCCTTTTTATACGGTAGCTTCCATTTACGGGATAACGATGATTGCTGTTCAGGTACTTGCTGAGATTCTTTATGCAGTTCGTCTTGGTCTTATAGGGTGGACCATTTCAACCATATTTTCCATTCTTTTGGGCGGCGGATTTACCTATGCCGTTTTGAGGTTTGTAAAAGGGGAAAACCGGAAATAATGGATGTTTTCGCTCTTTTTGAGAATATGGGACTTGGAGTAAATTACGTTGTGATGTCTATTTTAAAAAATATACTTATCGCTATAGGTTTTCTACTTCTTGTTATTCCGGGAATTTATCTTTCAGTAGGATATATGTTTTCTTCTTTTCTTATGATTGATAAAGGTTTGTCTCCGTGGGAGGCTCTTGAGACAAGTAGAAAAACGGTGCATAAAAATTGGTTGCAGTATTTTCTTTTTATCCTTGTGATTGTTATTGTGAATATAATAGGAGCAATTCCACTGGGGCTTGGGTTTATTATTACAATTCCTGTTTCCTATGTTGCTGTTACAAAACTTTATTACAGGGTTTTTGATTCTGCAGTTTGAAGTTTAGAGAGAATTTTTTCTCCAAGTTTATATATGTTTCCGGCTCCCATTGTTAAAACTATGTCTCCTGGCTTTAGCTTTTTGAGTAGTCGGGATTCTATCTCCTCAAAGTTTTTTCCATACTCTGCACCGCTTAATTTTGCGAGCATCTCTCCGCAGATACCTTCTATAGGTTCTTCTCCTGCAGAGTAGATGGCTGTGATTGTAAGGTTGTCTATTTTCTTAAGAGTTTTTATAAACTCTTTCCAGAGTGCTTTTGTTCGGGTGTATCTGTGAGGCTGGAATACCACATATATTTTTCTCTCGGGAAATGTTTCCTTTAATCCCTGATAGGTTGCTTCTATTTCTGTGGGATGATGTCCGTAATCATCAAATATAAGAATATTGTTACAGCAGCCTTTAAGCTCCATTCTTCTCTTTGCATTTTTAAAGTTTTCAAGTGAACAGGTTATTTTTTCAAAAGGAATTCCTGCTTCAAGTCCAAGGGCTACGGCGGCAAGAGCGTTAAGTATATTGTGCTTACCGGGGATGGTAAGGGTTAGTGTTCCAAGTGTTTTCCCTTTGTAAAGTATTTCGGCTTTGGTTTTTCCGTTTACCGATTTTATATTTTTTGCAGAAAACTCAAATTCCGGATTAAAACCGTAAATTACCTTTTTTTTGTAGATTTTTGGAAGAATTTCCATCACATTTTTGCATTCACCACACAGGAAAACCTTTCCGTAAAAGGAGGTTCTGTTTGCAAATTCAACGAAGGAAGATTTTATATTTTCAAGAGTTTTGTAGAAATCAAGATGGTCGCTATCTATGTTGGTTATTACACTTATAGATGGAAGAATTTTTAAAAATGTTCCGTCGCTTTCATCTGTTTCGGCTACCATCAGTGAGCTTTTTCCATAGTGTGCATTTTTACCTTCTAAAAAATCAAGTTTTCCTCCAACAAGAATTGTTGGGTCAAGTTCTGCGTCAAAGAGAACTTTTGCTATCATGGAGCTTGTGGTTGTCTTTCCGTGGGTTCCAGCTACAGAAATTCCTTCTTTAAACCGCATCAGTTCTGAAAGAGCGTCACATCTTGGAATTACCGGAATACCTTTCTCCTTTGCAGCAACTATTTCAGGATTTGTCTCTTTAGCGGCGGTTGTGTGAATTACAACATCGCTGTTTTCCACATTTTCTTTTCGGTGGCCTATATAAATTTTAATGTTTTCCTTCTTTAGAAATTCTGTTGTATCGCTCTCTTTTATATCTGAGCCCGTTACGTTATATCCCTCTTTCTTAAAAAGGTATGCAAGTCCTGATATTCCAATCCCGCCGATACCTATAAAGTGAAGATTTTTTGTTTTGAATTTGAACATACTGACGATTCTCCTGACTAAATCTGAACAAATAATTATACCTTATAAATCAAGCAAAATTGAGATTTCAGGGGAAAGTGTTTGAAAAATCATCCAGACAAAGAACAAAACTCCCATGTTAAAGAGGATAAACTTAGCTAAAACAAACAGTTGAGCTATATGAAAGCTCTTTGTTCTCTCGTAACTACCAACATCCTGCTTAACTTCTCAAAAAATACTCTCTATCAGTCCTCTAAACCTGTAAATTTCATCAGATTCTAAAAGCTTTTTGCATTTAAGCCTAATCTCAGATTTAATTCCCTTCCTTAATGTTTCTTTCATCTTTATGTAAGGTTTTAAGCCTGCTAACAGAACAAGCTCAATAAACTTAATGCTGTCATAAGCTTTGTCTCCTAAAAATGGCTTTCCTTTCAAAGCTCTCCATATAAATCCCCTTTCGTTTAACCACCTAACTATTTTCTCTCCAAGTTTCACTTCCGAAGCGTAACTCTTTCCAGGTAATGCAGTAAGAATGAACCTTTTTCCATCTTTTAGATGAACGCTTAATACAACAACTTTAACGTGGCTTTTTACCTCCTTTATCTCTTTGCCTCTTAGAATTTTCAATGGATAAATCTCATTGTATTTGAAACCAGTTCCATCTATTATCAGAAATCTTAGTTCCTTATGATACTTCCCTAAGAGTCTTCGGGAAACAAAGTTCAGAAAATCTATAAGGAGAATGGAAGGTAGTTGCTTGAGTCGGTAATAATAGGTTGAAAAATCAGGAATATTCTCTCTTCCAAATATCTGAACTGCCAAATATTCAAGGTCTCTGAATGATAGGTTCCAGGCTACTTGGAGGAAAAGAAGGGTAAGAATTATCTCGTCAGGGTATTTCTTGGGTCTTCCTCTTTTGGTTCTAAAAGGATATAAATATACCAGTACAGCCTGTCCTCTCCGGTTCATGTATGTTTTTGATAGGTTGAGTACTTTGTGGAAATTTAGTCTTTTCGCTTTCATACCGGAGAGGATAGGCTTTTTTCTTGATTTTGGCAATTTTCAAACACCCTCAGATTTCAGGGTTATATTTAATAATGCAGATTAAATTAACAACTTTATTTTAAAGGGGGAAGTAATGGTACGTTATCCAGCGGTGGCAGGTCAGTTTTATCCTGCGTTACCAGAAGATTTAAAACTTATGTTGGATTCTATGTGCGAGCCGGCACCGAAGGTAAAAGCTAAGGCTGTTATTGTTCCACATGCTGGATATATCTATTCTGGTAAGGTTGCAGGTGCTACATACAGCAGAGTTGAAATACCTGATAATAACATTATTATAGGTCCAAACCATACAGGTCTTGGGAAAAAAGTGTCTGTTTTCCCAGATGGAGTCTGGGTTACGCCTTTTGGCGAAGTGCCTGTTAATTCGGAGATTGTATCCAGGCTTGTTTCGTATCCCCCTTATGAGCCGGATGTGAACGCTCACATATATGAGCATTCTCTTGAAGTTCAGGTGCCTTTCCTTCAATATTGTTCAGGTTTTAGAGAATCTCTGTCAATAGTTCCTGTTGTTTTTAGCTTTTTAGACTATACTGTTTGTGAACAGGCAGGTAAAGTGCTTGCCAATGCCATTGCTGATGAGGATGGTCTTATTGTGATAAGTACAGATTTTTCTCATTATGTTCCTGCAGATAAGGCTAAGGAACTTGATTCGCTGGCGATTGACGCGATTTTAAATCTTAACCCTTACGAGCTTTATGAGAGGGTAGTCACGTATAACATTTCTATGTGTGGCGTAATTCCGGCTACAGTTGGTATTATAGCAGCAAAACTTTTAGGAGCTGAAAATGCAGAGCTTGTAATGTATAGAACCTCTGGAGATGTTACAAATAATTACAAAGAGGTTGTCAGTTATGCTGGAATAATCATATATTAATGATGTGATGAAAGAAGCTAACAAAGTTAAAGAGAAAGGAGTGTAAAATTGGAGAGAGAGATGGATTATCAGAAGATTAGTGAAATTATGAAAGCTCTTTCACATCCTACAAGGCTTCAAATAGTTGAGTATCTTGCTGAGGGTGAGAAGTGTGTGAAAGATATATGGGAGGAGCTTGATATACCTCAACCTACAGCTTCTCAGCACATAAATGTTTTGAAAAATGCAGGGGTTATCTGCTACAAAAAAGAGGGAGTTAGAACCTGTTACAGGATTAAGGATGAAAGGGTGGTAAAAATACTGAATATACTTAAAGAGGAGGAAAAGTAAGATGGCAAGAGAGATTCAAACAGTGGAAGAATTTGAAAGGGAAGTTTTGTCTTCTGATGTTCCCGTGCTTGTGGATTTCTGGGCTCCGTGGTGTGGTCCATGTAGAATGCTTGCACCAACAATAGAGGAGCTTTCAGAACAATACGCTGGGAAGGTGAAAGTTTTTAAGGTTAATACAGATGACCTTCCTATGCTTGCCATGCAGTATGGTATTAGAGGTATTCCAACTGTTATGCTTTTTGTAAACGGAGAACCTGTTGATGTTAAAGTTGGGCTTCAGCCAAAAGCTGCTTTTGAGCAAACGATAGAAAGATATTTAGGAGAGTAATAGATGTTTGATAAAGTGTGGGATGTAATTGTTGTGGGAGCAGGGCCTGGTGGCCTTGCTTCTGCTATTTATACAGGTAGAAGCAATCTTTCTACTCTGGTTATTGATGCGATGTTTCCAGGTGGACAGCTTCTTGTTACAGAGATGATAGAAAACTATCCTGGTTTTCCAGAGCCGATGGCTGGATTTGAGCTTTCTGACAGGATGAAAAAGCAGGCAGAAAAGTTTGGAGCGGTTATAGAGACTGGCTATTCTGTTTCAAAGGTTTCCCTTGATGGAGACCTGTTTGTCCTTGATATGGAATCAGGTGGCAGTTTAAAATCAAAAACGGTTATATGGGCAGCAGGTTCTACTCCTAAAAAGCTTGGAGTTCCAGGAGAAGCAGAGTTTTTAGGCAGAGGCGTTTCTTACTGTGCCGTATGTGATGGTGCTCTTTTTAAGGATAGAGATGTTGCCGTAATAGGTGGAGGAGATTCGGCTCTTGAGGAAGCGCTTTTCCTTACAAAGTTTGCAAGAAAAGTTTATCTTATCCATCGCAGGGATAAGTTTAGGGCGGTTCCTATACTTCAGGACAGGGTAAAAGAGAACGAAAAAATAGAGCCTGTGATGAATAAGACGGTTGATTCTATAAAGGGTGAGCAGTTTGTTGAATCTATAGACCTTAAAGATGCAGTTTCTGGAGAGATTAGTAAGCTTAATGTTGACGGAGTGTTTATTTTTATAGGTCATGAACCTAATACTGAACCGATTGCCCATCTTGTAGAACTTGATGATAGAGGTTATGTTATAACAGATGATGAGATGAAAACAGCAACTCCCGGTCTTTTTGCCGCGGGAGATGTGAGAAGGAAACCTTTAAAACAGGTTGTAACAGCGACAGCAGATGGAGCTGTAGCTGCCATGTCTGCATCAAAATATTTAGAGGAGAAGGAATGAAAAGAAAACTGCTTTTAGCTTCTCTGATTTTTGCTGTGGCTCTTTCCGGATGCGGAAAAAAGGAAGAGAAAAGTGCTACGGTGGAAAAGCCACATGTTGAGGAGAAAGCGGTAGAATCCCAGAAGCCAAAATGTGTTCCAGGATACAATTTTGAACTTGTTTCTGTTGATGGGAAAAAGGTTTCTCTTTCCGATTTTAAAGGTAAAGTGGTAATTCTTCAGTTTTTTGGAGAGTTCTGTCCCACCTGCCTGAAAGAGATTCCTTACCTTAACGAGCTGTATGAGAAATATAAAGGTAAAGTGGTTGTTATAGGGATGAATACCGATTACGAGGGAACACCTCCTCCAAGGCTTAAAAAGTTTGTGGAGAGTAAGGGGATAAAATATCCGGTGGTTGTTGTTGACGGTAAAACATGGATGAACTATCCAGGATTTTTCACGGGAAGCGATATAATTCCACAGACATTTTTCCTTGATAAGAGCGGAAATGTTTGCTACTACGGAGTAGGTTTTGCTCCAGGTGATGAGATGAGATATAAAACAGCGGTAGAGCGGTTGCTTCAGGGATGATAAATATAAAAAAAGCGCAGTTATATAAAACTGTCTTTAAACCGGAGGAGCTTTCTGAAACGCCCTATAAGGAGGTTGCCTTTGTAGGCCGTTCAAATGTGGGTAAATCTTCTCTTTTAAATTCTATTGTGAAAAACTATAAGCTTGCCAAGGTGAGTTCTTCCCCCGGAAAGACCCGTTCGGTTAATTTTTACTTTGTGAACGATAAGTTTTTTATAGTTGACCTTCCAGGTTATGGATTTGCAAAAATATCAAAGACAGAACAGGAGAGGTGGCGTTCTCTTATAGAGGGCTATTTGAAAAATAGAGATAAGCTTAAGGGTGTTTTTCTTCTTGTTGATTCAAAGGTTGGTCCTACAGATAAGGACAGGATGATGAAGGATTGGCTTGTTTATTACGGAATTCCATTTGCTGTTGTGGCTACTAAAATTGATAAACTGAAGAAGCAGTCTGAAAAAGCAACTGTTGAGAAAAGAATAAGGGAAGGACTTGACCTTCCCAAACAGTTTCCCATAATAAAGTTTTCTGCAAAGACAAATGAAGGAAGGGTGGAAGTTTTAAAGCAGATTGAGAGGTTTCTTGAGTGATACTTTCAGAGCTTTCAATTACCAATTTTTCTGGAATAGAAAGTGCCGAGCTTCTGTTTGAAAAAGGGCTTAATGTAATTGTTGGTGAAACAGGTGCGGGAAAATCAATTCTCCTTGGAACTATAAGTTTTCTTGAAGGTGATAAGGGTAAAGGTATAAAGGAGGAAGGAACGGTTGTTGAAGCTGTGTTTCTTGACGGTGAGGAGGAGATTATCGTTCGCCGTGAAATAAAAGGTGGACGTTCCCGATTCTTTTTGAACGGAAAAAGGGTTCCTCGGCAGTTTATTAAGGAAAAAATTTCACCACTTATCACTTTTCAGTCTCAACATGAAACCATTTCTCTTCTTAGACCTTCTGTTCAGCTTAAGGTTCTTGATTCTTTTTGTGAAAACTGGAAGTTACTTTCAGAGTATAGAGAGATTTATTCAAAGTATAAAGATGCTGTTTCAAGACTTGATGAACTTAAGCGACAGCTTTCTGATAGGGAAAGAAAGATAGATATTTTGAGGTTTCAATTAAATGAATTTGAAAGTGTTGAGTGGGGAGAAGAGATAGAGGAAGAGCTTTTAAACCTTTCAAAGATTCTTTCTCAGGCAGAAAAGATAAAACAGATACAAGCAATTGTAAAAATTGAGCTTTATGAAGGTGAGGATTCTGCTTCAAACAAGATAGGAAGAGTTTTAAGAGAGATTGAATCCCTCGGTATTGAGGAGCTTTCGTCCAGACTTTCTGAGGTTTACTATCAGCTTGAGGATTTTGTTTTTGAAGTTGAGAGAAGTTTACAGATTCCTGATGTTGAAGAGTCGGTGGATGAGATAGAGGAAAAGCTGTATAAATTGAGGAAGCTGCGGGAGAAATACGGTCCTTCATGGGAAGATGTAAAGTTTTTTTATGAAAAGGTGAAAAAGGAACTTGAAGAGCTGGAGAATATAGATTTTGAACTTGAGACGGCTGAAAAAGATGTTGAAAATTTGAGAAAAACCCTTGAAGAGTTGGGAGAGAAGTTATCTTCGGCAAGAAAAAAGGGAGCAAAGCTTCTTGAGAATAGGATAAAAGAGCATCTTGAGGAGCTTGAGCTAAAGCACTCTAAATTTAAAATTGTAGTTGAAAAAACAGAATTTTCTTTTACCGGAATGGATAGGGTTTCTTTTCTGTTTTCCGGTAATCCAAAGTTTCCTTTACAACCCGTAGGGGAAGCTATATCCGGTGGGGAACTTTCAAGACTGCTTTTGTCAATACTTTCAGAAAGTGGAAAAGAGTCAGGTGTTCTTGTGTTTGACGAAATAGATACAGGGATGTCAGGGAAGGTTCTTTCAAAGGTTGCAGAGAAACTATTGAAAATTTCTCGTAATACTCAAGTAGTGGCAGTGACCCATTCTCCTGTAGTTGTTGCACTTGCAGATGCTGTTTTTAAGGTTGAAAAGGGAAGTGACGGAAAAATTACGGTAAGAAAACTTGAAAGTGGAGATGTTGAAAGGGAAATAGCTGTTATGATATCAGGTGAAGTTTCTCAGGGTTCTCTAAAAGCGGCAAAAGAGCTTATGGAGAGGAGAGAAAAACTTGAAAAAGTATAGGAAATATATAGCTTTCCTGTTTTTCGTATCACTTGCAGTTATTTACCTTTTATCTATTGCTCCTGCAGAAGCTATGCCCAGGACAAATGACAAGTTAAACCACATTGCAGGTTTCTTTTATCTTTCTTTTTTAGGAAAGTTCCTTTATAAAAATGTTTATATTTTTTTGGGACTGCTTTTTTACGGTATTTTGATAGAGATTTCTCAGCTTTTTGTGCCGGGACGGTCGTGTGAATTTAACGATGTTGTTGCAGACTGCATAGGTATATCTTTGGGTATTTTAGTTTTTTCTTTTTTTAGAAAGGAAAAATGAGAGCTATCTGCCTTTTCATCTTATTTCTCTTCCTCTTTCCAGCCGTCTCTTTTGCAGAAAATACTCTGCTTTCTGTGGCTTTAGAAAAGAAAATTTACAAAAAGCCTGAGTGGAAAGCTCTTTTACACTATAACGGTCACGGTTCTTTCATAAACGATACGGATTTTATCCTTTCTTCTGATAAGTTTTCTTTAAAAAGGGAGCTTGAAAAAACAGTTAATCTTATTCTTTCTACTGCCAATTCAACTAATCCAGCAGTTTGCAGCTTTCCTGCCAGATGGCTTTTTATTTTAAAAGAAACGGGAATGGATGTTGATGCAGGAATAAATAGGTGCACAGGTTTAAACAATTTTATCCAGCTCCTTGAAGGAGAGAAACTTTATCTTGGTTATGTTTCAAAGGATGTGACAGACGTTACGAAAATGATGGGACATCTTTTTATTGAGTTTGAAGGAAAAGAGGATTATGCGGTTTCCTTTCTTGCCCTTATAGATTCTTCAAGTCCGTTAAAGCTTGGATGGGATAGCCTTTTTACCGGGATAGATGCAGGGTTTTTTCTTGAACCTTTTAATACTCAGCTTGATGAGTATTTGTGGGTTGATGGAAGAGGTGTGTGGAGATACAGGTTAAAGTTGTCAGATTACAGGCAAAAACTTCTTCTTTATCATATTTATGAGTTAAAAAGTGCAAAACTAAAATACAACTATGTTTTCTATAACTGTGCTACGGTTGTTTACTATCTTCTTTCTGTTGCCAATCCTTCTCTTTTGAAAGAAAAACCTTTAATAGTTACTCCTTTAAAAGTGGTCAGGTTGGCTGAAAAGGAAAGGCTTTTATCTGATGAAGAGTTTTTTCAGGATGTAAAAAGCGTGATGGGAACTCTTCAGCGGGAAGTGGGATTAAAAACGGTTTTAAAGATAAAAGATGGAAATTACCAAAATCTGGATGCCAGAGGAAGATTCTTGGCCGAAATTTACAGGTGCTACAGGTTGAAAGAGAAAGATATAAACGATGAAGTTTGTGAAACGGTTTTTAAAAAGTTTTTGACAAAATCTTCTCTTTTAAACGCCCCTTTTGAAAATCACATTTCTGCAGGTTTTATAGAGGATTTTGATGGAGAAAAATTTCTCCATTTAAAATTTTTTCCTGTTTTAAACGACATTCTTGATGATAACAGATACAACTTCAAAGAGGAAAGTGTAAAGTTTGGAGAGATGGAGATAGGTGTCTCTACAAAGAAACTCAGGTTTTATAAGCTTGGATTGTATGAGATAAATGCTTTCAGAGAGTTTACATATCTTGTTCCGCAGATTACAAAAAGGTTTTTTATCGGATTTAAAAGATATCCTGATGGTTCTTCAGGTTTTTTCGCTTTTTCCGTTTCAGGTGGTGCAGGATTGTCTTTAAAACCGATGGAGAATGCTACGGTTTATTTTCTGCTTAATCAGGATGCAGGTTTTTATGAGGATGGTTTTTTTGCTCTTTTTTATCCGTCCGCTGGAGCAATCTATTATCCATTTAGCTATGGAAAAACACTTTTTTCTTTAAACAGATACTTTTCTTTCAGAAAATCTTTAAATTTTCCTGAGGTTGAATTTTCTATAAATCAGGTGTTTTTTCTTAACAGACATTTAAATGTTGATTTTGAATTTAACAGACTTTATGGCAAAGAGTGTGCTAACAGATTTAAGGTTGCTGCTGTTTTTCTTTTTTAAATGTAAGAATAAAGGATATGGTTATAAAACCTATTACTCCTGCCATTATAAAGGCGGCTTTCTGATATGGAAGGCCGAGCTGTTTCCGTAGAGAAATAATTTTAAAGGCTGTGCCTATATAAGCTGCTATACCTGACAGGATGGCGATTCTGATAATAAGTGTTGAGATAGGATGTTTGATGAAAAGAAATACTGAAAGAAAAGTAAAAAGAAAAGCAAGTGATGGAATACCGGCTCTGAGAAAGTGGGCTGCAATCAGAATAAGACTTAAAATAATAAAAATGTATTTGACAGCTTTTAACATCACCTTAAAACTTCAAGTGGATTTAGAGGATAAGCTTTTTTGTTGTGGATTCTGCTTATCTCAAAGTATAATCCGCTTCTACCCCAGTCGCCTGAAACTCCAGAAGTTCCTATAACCTCTCCTCTGTGAACAAGCTGTCCGGGTTTTACGTTGATTTTGTCAAGAGAAGCGTAAATGGTTGTGTATCCTTGTGGATGTTCAAGAATAACAACATTTCCGTATTTTTTCAGTAATCTATCATCCTTGCCAGCAAATTTAACGATACCAACTTCTGAAGCTTTAACAGGTTCTCCTGGAGGGGCGATTATAAATATGCCTTTATAACCTTTTTCTCTTATTGTAGTGTCAATCTGACCGTCAAGTGGCATTTTAAACTCTATGGGTCTGTTAAGGGCAAGACGGTCTTTGTAACCAATAAGAATTTTTAAACGTTGCCCCGGTCTTATGATGTAAGGTTTTTTAAGGCGGTTTGTTCTTATTATACTTTTAACAGAAACGCCAAATTTCCTTGCTATTTTTCCTATAGAATCTCCAGGTCTTACCCGGTAATATTTGTAGATGGGAACTTTTCTCAGCATTGAATATTTTGGTGGAGATGTTTTGCTTGAATTTTGCTTTGTCGTTTGAGCATTTTTTAGATAAGTTTCCTTTGAAACGGGGATTTTCAGTTTTTGCCCCACATAGATTCTGTAAGGTCTTTTCAATTTGTTAAGTTTTATTACTTCCTTTTCAGAGATACCAAACTTTCTTGCTATCTTTTTAATAGAGTCTCCTTTTCTGACACGGTATGTGATTATCTCTGTTTCTCTTTTTTTCTTTGATGTAGTTTTATTACTGGAAATTCTCTTTACAGGGATTTTCAGTTTTTGGCCTGGATATATACGGTAAGGTTTCCTTAACCTGTTTAGTTTTATCAGTTCTTTTACTGAAACACCGAATCGCTTTGCTATCTTCTCAAGAGAATCTCCTCTTTTTACAGTATAAATCTTTTCATTTACAGGAATTTTTAGTTTCTGTCCTGGATAGATAGTGTATGGTGGTTTTAATCTGTTTTTAATAATAATGTCTGTAGTTGTAACATTAAACTTTTTTGCTATTTTAAGGAGAGAATCTCCCCTTTTAACTGTATATGTAACCTGTGCAGCAGCTGAGTGGGCAAGAAATACAAGTAGAAAAAGGAGATTAATAAGAAATTTCGAAATTTTCATAAACGCCTCTATAGTCGGAGTAGGAATATTCTACACTTTTAACTTTTGATAGTGAAGGTCCCTGATGGAGAAAATCAAGTAATTTATTCAGTTTTTCCTCTTCTCCTTCAGCAACAACTTCAACCCGTCCGTCGGAGAGATTTCTGACAAATCCTTTAACTCCAAGCATATCCGCTTTTCTTTTTACAAACGCTCTGAATCCAACTCCCTGCACCCTTCCAGAAACAAAAGCGTGAAGGGTTTTTAAAGCCACTTTTTAACCTCCTCAGCTACTTTTATCCCGTTTTCATAACCTGTTTTAAAAAAGTTTTCAACGTTGTTAAAATCAAATGGAGAACCGGGAAGGTAATGGTTTACAACAATATCGCAGAAAGGTGCTCTGTATGTTTCATTTTCAATACACTGAGCCATTCCAACCCTTAATGCAACATCGGTTAGAGATTCAGGATCGTATCTGGTGTCAACGAAATGAACACTTGAACCGATAACTATGTCACAACCTGCAGCTTTCGGAAATTCTGCAGGCATTGAGTTTCTTATTCCACCGTCAATATAGTAGTTACCGTCTATCTTCCACGGAGCAAAAAGCGGGGGAATGGAGCAGGATGCAACTATCCAGTCTGAAGCTTTTCCCTCTGTCACAAACTTTGTTTTCAATGTTTTTAGCTCAACAACCGTTAGAGCAAAAGGAATTTTTAAGTCTTTTATGTCAACATCGCCTATAAACTCTTCAAGTTTAGTTTTGAGCTTTGTAAGTTTAAACAGTCCCCCTTTAAAAGATGGGGTTGCAAGTTTTTTCCAGTTTAGCTCTCGGGCTATTTGGCCTATTTTTTCAGGGCTGAAACCGTGGGCATACAAAGCTCCGACTATTGCTCCTGCACTTGCTCCAGATATAACGGCAGGAGATATACCTTTCTGCTCAAGACCCTTTAGAAATCCTGCGTGGGCAATACCACGCAGGAAACCTCCCGATAAAGCTACTCCTATTTTTTTCATTTAAAAAGTTATCTCCTCACCTGGTTTTACAATTTTAACATTTACACCTTTTTCTTCGGCAAACTTTTTGAACTCTTCCGGTTCTTTATCAATTATTGGCCATGTTTTGTAGTGCATTGGAATGGCAATTTTAGGTTTTATCATTGACGCGGCAATAGCTGCATCTTCAGGATCCATTGTGAAGTTTCCGCCTATCGGAAGGAGGGCTATATCTATATTTTCATACTTACCAAGAAGTTCCATGTCTGCTATAAGACCGGTATCTCCAGCGTGATAAACTTTCTTTCCTTCAACTTCTATTATAACTCCGCATGGATTTCCACCGTAAAGGAGTTCATCCCCTTCAACAATTGCACTTCCGTGGGCTGCAGGAGTTAACTTCACCTTTCCAAAAGGGAAGTTATATGTTCCGCCTATGTGCATTGGATGGATATTTGCTCCTTTTTTATTGCAGTAGTTTGCAACTTCAAAGATTGAAACTATGGTTGCTCCGGTTCTTTTTGCTATTTCAACTGCATCACCTAAGTGGTCTCCGTGTCCGTGGGTTACAAATATGTAGTTAAGGTCTGTAAAGTCTTCTGGCTTTGCTATGTTCCAGGGATTCTGAGAGAGAAACGGGTCTATGATAGCTTTGATTTCTTCTCCTTCAAGATAGAATGTTGCATGGCCGAGATATTTTAGCTTTGCCATGTTTCCCTCCTTTAAAGGGTTTCTTTAAGTGTTACAAGATTTTTCCTGACTATAAATCTAACTTTTCCGTAAAGAGGAGTTTTCTTAAGAGCTGCCACAAGGTAAGTTTCATAAGCCAGTTTATATAGTATTACAATGGTGTTTGTAAGAAAAACAACCATCTCTTCAAGTTTTTCTTCGCTGTTAACATCTGAAAGAGCTTCGGCAAGACGCATGGAAGGAGTGATTATAAGGCTTGCCATCTCCTCAATATCAAAGTTTATATTCGGTTTTGAGTATTGAGAGATAATAAGCCCCTCTTCATCAACAATTGCAAGTGCTAAAATCTCTTCACTCTCTCTGGCTATCTTTTTCAGAATATCTTTCATTTTTCTATTCCTTAAATAAGGTTTTCCTGTATCAAGATTTCTGCTATTTGAACAGCGTTTAAAGCTGCTCCTTTCCTTAAATTATCTCCTACAATCCACAGGTTCAAGCCGTTATCTATTGTATCATCTTTTCTTATTCGTCCGACCAAAACATCATCTTTTCCCGCGACGTCAACAGGTGTAGGATAGATGCCATTTTTAAAGTCGTCAACTACAGATACTCCAGGAGCTTTTTTGAGAGCTTCCATTGCTGTTTCTACAGAAACTGGTTTTTCAAATTCAACATTAACACTTTCAGAATGGCCGATGAAAACAGGCACTCTCACGCAGGTAGCTGATACTTTTATGCTTTCATCATGCATTATCTTTTTTGTTTCATTAACCATTTTGTGTTCCTCTTTTGTGTAGCCGTCTTCAAAGAATACATCTATCTGTGGAACACAGTTAAACGCTATCTGTTTTGGTATTTTGTGTGGTGCTGGCGGTTCTTTTTCATTTAAGATGGCTCCTGTTTGCTTTTTAAGTTCTTCTATCGCTTCAGCTCCGGCTCCTGAAACAGCCTGGTATGTTGAAACAACTACCCTTTTAATTTTTGATAAATCATACAAAGGTTTTAAAACAACAACCATCTGAATTGTTGAGCAGTTAGGGTTTGCTATTATTCCTTTGTGCCATTTAACATCTTCAGGGTTTACTTCCGGCACAACAAGAGGGACATCCTTATCCATTCTGAATGCTGAGCTGTTGTCTATTACAACGGCTCCTCTTTTTACAGCTTCTGGTGCAAACTGTTTGCTTCTGTCTCCTCCTGCTGAAAAGAGCGCTATATCAATACCTTCAAAAGATTCAGGTTTTAGTTCTTCAACGGTTATCTCTTCACCTTTGAATAGAAGTTTTTTCCCTGCAGACCGGGCAGATGCAAGAAGTTTGAGATTTTTAACCGGGAAATTTCTCTCTT
The DNA here is from genome assembly GCF_900188395.1 of Desulfurobacterium atlanticum. NCBI lineage: Bacteria > Pseudomonadati > Aquificota > Aquificia > Desulfurobacteriales > Desulfurobacteriaceae > Desulfurobacterium > Desulfurobacterium atlanticum. The sequence goes on from NZ_FZOB01000013.1 coordinate 25,083, forward strand.
CAAGGATTTTTATCATCTCTTTTCCCACAGCACCTGTTGCACCGACAACAGCAACGTTGTATGCCATAACTTACTCCTTTTAGCGATTTTATAGATTTTAATTATATCTTACTTAAGTTCTTTTTCTATTTCCAAACAGAGATTTTCTATGGCGTTTCCTTTAAGTTTTGGTTTTACTTTCATTTTAAGTTTTTCTTTTATTTTCTCTTTTTGTTTGAAGTTTGATGTAAATATTTCTGTAAGATTGGCAGGATTTACATCTTTTTGTAAAACTTCTCTCACCACTTTTTCACCGGCTATGATGTTGGGAAGAGAGATAAATGGAAGTTTAACAACCCTTTTTGCCACCATAAACGTTAAAGGGTGCAGTTTATAAACAACTATATGAGGAAGACCTGCTATTGCTGCTTCAAGGCTTGCAGTTCCTGAGGCTATTATTCCAAATTGTGAATAGAACATACAGTTGTAAGCTTCTTCACCTTTAACAAGTTTTACGTTGTTAAAGACGTTTTGAGTGAGATTTTTGATGCTTTCAAAGGATAAGCTTTCAGCAACAGGAAGAACGAACTCTATGTAAGGAAACTGCTTTTTAATCTCTTTTGCTGTTAGAAGGAGCGGTTTTAGAAGGTATCTGATTTCTGAGGGTCTGCTTCCAGGCATTAGGAGTATCGGGTTGTTTTTTAATCTTAATGTTTCAAGAAACTCCCTTTCTCCCTTTGAAGGTTTAACCATCTCAACAAGAGGATTACCTACATAAGTGGCATCAAATCCAAGCTTTCTATAAAGCTCTACCTCAAAAGGAAAGATTACAAACATTCTGTTTACAAATTTTACAATTTTTTCTCCTCTTTTGTAGTTCCATGCCCAGAATTTTGGAGAGATAAAATAAAGAACTTTTATACCTTGAGACTTTGCAATTTCAGCAACCTTTAAATTGAATCCCGGAAAATCTATAAGAAGGACTGCGTCAGGTTTTCCAGATTTAAGGTAGTTTTCAATTGTTTTTAGCCCTTTTCTTATTGCCGGAAGTTTGGTTATCGCTTCAAAAAGCCCGAAAGCGGTTATATTTTTTGCACTAAAAAGAGTTTCTGCACCATCAATATCATCAAGAAAAACTCCGGTTATTTTATATTTTCCCCTTAGCCGTTTAACAATTTCCCTTGCGTAATTAAAACCTGAAAGCTCTCCTGTAACTATAAGCAGTTTTTTCATATCTTTTCTAAAATCTCCTTTACAATCTCTATAAAGAGTTTATCCTTTGCAAGGAAACTTCTTTTACATCCTGCATTTTTTCCAGCTTCCACATCTATCTCTTTGTCACCTATCATAAAACTTTCTGATATGTTTATTTTCCACTTTTCTGCGGCTTTTTTAAAAAGCAGCGTTTTTGGTTTCCTGCACAGGCAGTTGTCATCAGGCTTGTGAGGACAGAAGAAAAAGTCATCAATTTCAACGTTAAAGTTTTCTTTAAGCAGACTGTTGAGCTTTTTATTGACAGCGTGGAAATCTTCTTCTTTAAAATATCCTCTTCCTATTCCTGACTGGTTGGAGACAACGATTAAAAGAAATCCTTTCTCTTTAAGGAGTTTTAATCCTTCACCTACAGTTGGCAGTAGCTTAACCTTCTCAGGTTCATGGATGTATCCTTCATCTTCAATCAGTGTATTGTCTCTGTCAAGAAAAATTGCCTTTTTCATGGGGCAGCTCCTTTTTAAGGTGATTATACATTTTGTTTGTGGAAAACTTTTTTCTAAAGATTTAAAATCTATCTTGCTGTCAGAGTTTCTGAGAATAGATTTAGCGTTTGTTAATCTAATAGTGGAGGTTTGAAGATGGAATTTGTCGGAAGACATATAATGATGGATGCTGTTGTTTCAGATATTAGAAGGATAAACGCAATACAGCCTATATATGACTATATGGAGGAGATGGCGAGACAGCTTGATATGACTCTTGTTTATCCTCCTATTGTGGCACGTTTTCCTTTTGCTCAATCCGAGCTTGAGCAGTTTGTTAAAAAGCTTTCTGAAGAGAATGTTAAAAGTGCCACTTTGCAGTTTATGGAAGAGGTATTAAAAAGAAGAGCAACAGAAGACAGCGGTGTGTCAGGTGTTTCAATATGGCTTGAGAGCCATTGCACAATTCACACATGGCCTGAAGAGAAGTTTTTCAGCCTTGACGCTTACAGTTGTAAAGATTTTGACCCTATGGTTGCTTTTGAGCTTACGGTTAAGTGGTTTAAGGTTGAGTATGCTTCTTTTGTTGATGTTGAAAGATACATAGGCGGTCCCTGCAAAATAAAAGCTTATGAATATAAGAACGGTGAACTAAGGCCATGTGAACCTTCAATAAAGTAAAACTGTAGAGAGGAAACCTCCGGGTTTTCTCTCTATTTTTTGTATATTTCCAGCGCTTTTTGGTAGATTTCGTTTCTTTTTCTGCCTGTTATCTGGCAGGTTTTCTTTACAGCTTCCTTTAGAGATAGCCCTTCCTTTTTAAAAGACAGAATTAATTCTTCTATATTTTCCTCTTTGTTTTCTTCTTTAAAAGGATAAAACAGAAGAACAAACTCTCCTTTAGGTTTTACTTTCTCAATCAATTCACCGGCTGTTCCTTCCAGAAACTCTTCGTAAAGTTTTGTTATCTCCCTGTAAATTCCAAGTCTCTTTTCTGGCATCAGCGTGGCTATTTCCTTTAGTGTTTCTTCTATTCTGTGTGGTGATTCATATACCGCTACTGTCCACGGCATGTAGAGAATCTCTTTTAATGTTTCCTGCCGTTTTTTCCTCTTTTTAGGTAGAAATCCGTAAAAGAGAAATCTGTCAGTAGGAAATCCTGAAGCTGAAAGAGCGGCTATAACAGCTGATGCTCCCGGGATGGGTGTAACGTTAAATCCTTCTTCCCTTACCGCTCTTACCACTTTATATCCGGGGTCGCTTATAGTTGGTGTTCCTGCATCAGAGACAAGAGACACCGATAAACCTTCTCTCAGATAATTTAGTATTTTTTCGGTTATCTCTTTTTCGTTATGTTCGTGGCAGGAGATGAGCCTTTTCCCTTTTATTCCAAGTGCTGAAAGCAGTTCTCTTGTTCTTCTTGTATCTTCAGCAGCAATAATGTCAGAATTTTTAAGGATTTCGATAGCTCTTAATGTTATATCTTTAAGATTCCCTATAGGTGTTGCTACTACATAAAGAGTGCCTTTTAAAGAATTGCCACACATTCTATCTCTATCTCTGCGTTTAGTGGAAGGTTTGAAACTTCAACTGTGGAGCGGGCTGGGAAAACAGATGAATTTTCAAAAAACTTTTTATAGATGGCGTTAACTTTCTGAAAATTTTTTATATCTTTTACGAATATGGTTGTTTTTACGATTTTATCTTTTTCAGTCCCTGCGGCTTTAAGTATCTCTTCAATATTTTTTAAAATCTGCTCTGTTTGTTTTTCTATTCCTTCCCTAAGTTTTCCTGTTTCAGGGTCTATGCCTATTTGTCCTGATATAAATAGAAAGTCGTTTACAGTTACTGCCTGAGAGTAAGGCCCAACAGGTAATGGAGCTTTTTCTGTTTTTATCTCTTTCATAACTAATTTCTCCGGGAAATATCAAACTTTTATTTAATGTTGTGTTGTGGTAAATTATAAATGTTTGGATTATTAAAAGCAAAGGGGGAGTTTATGGAGAAAGAGATGGAACTTGCCGTTAAACAGCTTGAGAAAGCAAGGGAAGAAGGGGATAAGATGGTATTTGAGATTCTTGAAGCGGTTAAAGAGCTCAGGAACATTCTTTATGAGCTTCCGGAAGAGAGCAGGGATATTGTGGCAAAGTATCTTCAGGATATAGTTGCGGCAGCCGGGAAGCAGGATGTGGTTTCACAGAGACTTGATAGGGTTAAAAAATTTCTACTTACCGGCGATAATGAAATTGATATGCAGTGGCGGCTTGATGAGGGGAGGGTGGTTTCACAGTCTGATGTGGATAAGCTATTTAGCTAATTAGGGAGAGTTGTATTATGAATCAGAAACTTTCTTCAGTAGTTGGTGTAGATAGTTCCAAGTGCGTTGACTGTAATGCATGTTTAAGAGCGTGTGTTGCCAAATACTGTCACGATGTTTCTGGTGACCATCCAGAGATAAATTCTGACCTTTGCGTTGGGTGCGGAGAGTGTATAAAGGTTTGTGAGCACGGAGCCCGTTATCCAAAAGATGACTTTGATAAGTTTGTAAGGGATTTGAAGGCAGGTGTTCCTATGGTTGCTATAGTGGCGCCTGCTGTAGCTGCTGAGTTTCCAGAAGATTATTTAAGGCTTAACGGCTGGCTTAAATCTATAGGGGTAAAAGCTGTTTTTGATGTTAGCTTTGGTGCAGAGCTTTGCACTAAAACCTACATAGAGTATATAAAAGAGAAAAATCCTGATACTGTTATAGCTTCACCGTGCCCTGCACTTGTAACATACATAGAGCTTTATAGACCGGAGCTTTTAAAGTATCTTTCTCCTGTTTTAAGTCCGATGCTCTGCACTGTTAAGTGGGTAAAAGAGTTTTTGCCAGAATATAGAAACTGTAAGGTTGTTGTTATATCTCCGTGTGTAGCTAAACGAAGAGAGTTTGATGAAGTTGGTCTTGCTGATTACAATGTTACTTTTTACTCGATTAGAAAGTTTTTTGAGAGAAGCCTTATTGATTTAAAACTGTTTCCAGAAGTTGAGTATGATAATCCACCGGCAGAAAGAGCGGTATTTTTTCCAGAACCGGGAGGGCTTTTAAAAACGGCGGAAAGATTTATGCCCGGGATAAGAGAGAAAACGCGTAAGATAGAAGCTCCGAAAATTGTTTACAAGTATCTTGATTCCTATAAAAAATCTGTTGAAAAGGGTGTTCAGCCACTTCTTGTTGACTGTTTAAACTGTGAGTGGGGGTGTGTTGGGGGACCTGCAACAACAACAGAAGAGAGATTCACCCTTGATGAAGCTGAAAACTATATAAAAGAAAGGTTTAAAAGGCAGATTGAAAATTTAAAGAAACTTTATAAAGAGAAACCTCCTGAAAAGGCGATAGATGATATTTTAGAAGAATACTGGAGACCCGGTCTTTATGAAAGGAGCTTTAAAAATCTTCACGATAATTTCACTTCCGAAATAAAGATTCCTACAGAGGAGCAGATTTACGACATATTCAGAAAAATGCATAAATTTTCCAAAGAGGATATTAAAAACTGCACAGCCTGCGGTTATCCCGGGTGTAGAGAGATGGCTATTGCTATATTTAACGGTTTGAATAAAAGGGAGAACTGTATCTTTTATGAAAAATCACTCAGTATAGGGGTGGAAGAGCAGAAATCATTGGTCAGGGATCTATCTGAAGTTTATAGAGAGCTTTCAGCCAATATATGCTACAGTATGACAAAAATAGAAAAACTTAAAAACCAGGTAGATTCTTTTATTGAAAATTTCAACAAAATAAAAGAGGAGGCGGGGAAAGAGGAAGAGAATATAAATAGAATGATAGAATCCTTGCAGAAACTTTTTGATGATATAACTGTTTTATCTGAAAGTATAGAGCGAATAAAAGAAGCATCTGCGCAAAACATTCAGGATATTATGGAGAACACTCATAAGATTACTGGCACTATAGATATCATTGATGCGATGAGTGAGTCAACAAACAGAGCTATAAACAGAATATATGAGGTGAAGAAGAAAGCGGATGAAGTAGATTCAATTCTTCAGACAATTTTAAACATAACACAGAAAACAAATCTACTGTCTCTTAACGCTGCAATAGAGGCAGCAAGGGCAGGAGAGGCAGGGAAAGGCTTTGCAGTTGTTGCTGATGAGGTTAGAAAACTTGCTAAGCTCTCGTCAACTGCTGCTAAAGAGATAAGTAAATTTATTGATGAGATTAAAAATGTTGTTCAGGAAACGGTGGATGTGGCAAAAGAGACCCAGAATTTATCTAAAAAAGGCAAGGAATCCTCGCAGGTTGCCCTAAAAGCTATAGATAGTATTAAAGGCAAACTGGAAGAAACAAACAGTATGATAGAAGATATAGCTAAAATTATAGAGAGTGAAAAAGAGGAAAGTGAAAATATAAAAGAAGGTATAGAGACTGTTAAGGAAAGCACAAGGAATGTTGTTAGAGTTGTTTCTGAGCAGGAAGCTTTAACGGAAAAGATAAATCTTTATGTCGCTGCTCTTGAGGGAAGTGCCGAAGGTGTTAAAGAGGCATCTAAGAAGGTTAAAGAGAAAGTTGAAATTCTGGAAGATTGTGTTAAAAGACTTGGTGAGGAGTAGCTATTATGAAAATAAATATTCCACCTGATATGCAGGAGATATTTGAGGAGTTTCTTGTTGAAGCATCAGAAATTCTTGATAACCTTGACCAGGATTTAATAGACCTTGAAAATTCTCCTGAAGATAGTGATTTGATAAACCGTATCTTTAGAGGAATGCATACTCTTAAAGGTGGAGCAGGATTTCTTAATCTTACCACTATTGTAGAGCTTGCTCATAGAATGGAAGATATATTTAATAAGGTAAGGAACGGTGAGCTTAAAATCACCTCGGACCAGCTTGATATACTGTTTGAAGGACTTGACAGGTTAAAAGAAGCTTTGGATATGCTTAAAGAGGAAACAGAGATACCTGATCCTGAAGATATAGATGACATTCTTAAAAAACTTGATTCTATTCTTGAGGGGGATGGAACGGCAAACTCAAGTCAAGAAAGTGTATCTGAAAGTTCTGAAAATTCTGAAGATACAAATTCTGAAAATGAAGAGAAAGCTCAGAATAAAAAGATAAAATTCAAGGCGGATGTGCCTGAAGAGTTGCGAAAACTTATAGAGAAGTATCCTGATAAAGATCTTGCTGGCCTTCTTGAAGAGATAATTCTTATGCCTCCAGAAGAAAGGCCTATGGATATTATTCCTGTGATAGAGAAACTGATAGAGGAGGGAAAAGAAATAAAAGACTTGATTGAGGTTGAAGAGGAAAAAACAGATTTTGGATCTGGAAAAGTGGAAACTACTAAATCTGAAAGTTTACAAAATAAACCTCAGCAGGATACTCAAGAAGTTTCAACTACCAAAACTTCCAAGGAGCAAACCTCAAAAAGCCAGGCCAAATCAGTATCCAAAGAGAAGAAAAAAAGCAGTGATGTTATAAGAATTGATGTAGAAAGAATTGAGAATCTTATGAATCTTGTTGGGGAGATAGTTCTTGATAGAAACAGAATTATGAGACTTATTTCTCAGCTTGAGAAAGAAGTGCGTTCTGAAACTATAGAGCAGCTTAATGAAACTGTTATAAGTATGGACAGAACTGTAAGTGATCTTCAGGTTGCAGTAATGAAGCTTAGAATGCAACCTATTAAAAAGATATTTTCAAAATTTCCCCGTATTGTTCGGGATTTGTCCAAAAAACTTGGTAAGAAGGTTAATCTTGTTATAGAAGGTGAAGACACAGAACTTGATAAATCAATTCTTGATAAACTTGAAGACCCTCTTATTCACCTTGTTAGAAACTCTCTTGACCACGGACTTGAAACACCTGAAGAAAGAGTGATGATGGGCAAACCTGAAGTTGGAACGATAAAACTTTTTGCTTACCATGAGGGTGATCACATAATCATCGGTATTTCTGATGATGGAAGAGGAATAAACGTTGAGAAAGTTAAGCAGAAAGCCATAGAAAAGGGGCTTATAACTCCTGATCAGGCAAGGCAGATGAGTGATAAAGACGCTTACAGCCTTATCTTGATGCCGGGATTTTCTACTAAAGACCAGGTTACAGAGCTTTCCGGTCGTGGTGTAGGTATGGATGTTGTTGCTTCTGTTATCTACTCTTTAAGGGGAACAATAGAGATAGACAGTGAGGAAGGTAAAGGAACAACAATAATCCTAAAACTTCCGTTAACTGTGGCAATTATAAGAACGCTTATTATAGGTGTAAACAATCAAATATTCTCAATTCCTCTTCATGCAATTATAGAGATAGTTAAGTATGAGGAGGATAAGGTAAAAAGTGTTGGTAGGTTCAAAAGTCTTGTTTTAAGGGATGAGGTTTTACCACTATTTAGTCTTAATGAGTTATTGGGTATTGAGGAGTCGGAAGATAAAAAGTTTGTTGTAGTTGTTAAGGTGGGAGAGAAGTTTATAGCTGTTGCGGTGGATAAACTTTACGGTGAGGAAGAGATAGTTATTAAGTCTATGGGTGAGCTTCTTGAAGATGTTCCGGGTATAGCTGGTGCCACTATCGCAGGTGATGGAAGAGTTATTTTAATACTTGATATCAACTCTTTACTAAGTGATATTAAAAAACAGCTTTTAGGAGTGCTGTGATGCAAATAGAGGATGGGAAGAAAAAAGAGCTTGAGATAGAAGAGATAGTAGGAGCTACAGTTTCAAAAGAGATACAGGTTATAGGTTTTGAGCTTGGAAGGGAGCTTGTTGGTATTCCTATAGAGGAGATTATAGAGATAACAACCGATAAGGATATAACTCCTGTTCCTAAATCCCCTGAGTTTGTTCTTGGTGTTATGAATCTAAGGGGAAAGATAGTTCCTGTAACAACTGTGAAGAAAAAGTTGGGAATTCCTGAAGAATTGCCCGAAGATATTTATTCACGGAACAAAATAATCATTCTTGATACAGAATTTGGAGAAGTGGGTATAATAGTTGATGAGATAGTTGGTTCTATAAAGTTTTTTGAGGATGATGTTTTACCTGAACCAACAGGAACAATAGGGATAGAAATAAAGCATATTAAAGGGGTTGTTCAACTTGAAGATAATAAACTTCTTATAATCTTAAATACCAAAACAATCTTTTCCCGGGAGGAGAGTTAAATGTTTGGCAGTAGAGGAAGCGGAAACGGAGAGTCTGTGGTTTTTTTAAAAAAGACAATTTCAAACCTTGAAAAAGAGATAGAAAGGTTAAAAGAGCAGCTTGAAAGCTGTGAAAGAGAGAAGAAAGAGGCGCTGGATGAGGTAGAAAAAGTAAAATCTTTAGTTGAGAGTGAGAAAAGAGCTCTTGAACAGGAGATAGAACAGCTTAGAAAAGAGAAAGAGGAGATAGATAACGATCTTTACATGTATAAACAGATAGTTGATTGTTTTATGGAAGAAGCTTTCTTCCTTGCTTCACCTGAATTTAAACCCGGTAAAGCAGGAAACGAAATTATCCTTGCAAATAGAAGAGCTTTGGAGCTTGCTTCAAAGTGGAAAGATATCTTTATAAAGCAGTGGGGTGTAAATCCAGATAATATTATAGGAACATCCATTCATGTAATGCACAAAGATCCTGAAAGGGTTAAATCCCTTCTTAAAGCTTTAAGACCGGGTGAGCATCTTAAAAATGCAGATATTCCTGTAGGTCCTTATGTAATGGCTTCTTACAGACACCTTATTCTTAATAAAGATGGCTCTGTAAGGGGATATCTTGCCACATGGAAAGATGCAACTGCTGAGAGAGAAGTTAAAGAGAAGATAAGAACGACACAGCAGATGATAATTTCAAATCTTAAGGCTGCTAAAGAGAGTCTGTTTCAGGCTATAGATACTGCGGTTTCAATATCAGCCGCTTTACGTTCTATACAGCAGGTGATAAAAACTTCAGAGGAAGAATCTAAAGCTGCCAATTTCATAAAAGAGCAGATAAGGGAACTTGTTGAAATATCTGGTAAATTGAAAGTTAACTATAATAAGATTCTTGAGTTTCTTGAAGAGGCTGAGAAGAAAACGCTTTCTTCTATAGAGCAGATGAAATATATCTACTCAATTACAGGTAATTTGCAGGAGGTTGTAAGTGACCTTAAGGAGCAGACAGAACAGATAGATCAGGTGGTTGAAGTTATTACGTCTATTACCGAGCAGACGAATCTTCTTGCTCTTAACGCTGCGATAGAAGCAGCAAGAGCAGGGGAGGCAGGAAGGGGTTTTGCAGTTGTTGCTGATGAGGTTAGAAAGCTTGCAGAGAGAACCAATAAGTCTGCTGTTGAGATAAAAGAAGTTGTTAAAAATATGCGTGAAAAGATGGCTAAGACAACAAAGATTACTGAAGAAGCTACAAAAGCTGTTAATGATGGGATGGAGATGTTTAGCAAAAACAGAGAAGTTTACTCAAATATAAAAGGAGCAGCTGAAAATACCCTTGATATAATTAATGGTCTTTTTGATGCTGTAGAGGAAGAAGAGAAGCATATTAAGATAATAGTTGAAAAAATTAAAGATTCAGCTTCTATTGTTAAGTCGCTTGGTGAATCTATGGATGATGTTATTAAGAATTCTGAAAGAACCAAGTCGGAAATTAAAAAAGTGCTTGCCACATTTGATATGGTTGACCTTGGCGATGCGAAAGATATGATAGATATTGTAAAAGAAGTGCTTGATATTATAGAATCTGTTGAGGATAACATAAGAAAAGTGTTTGTTATGGGATTACCTGCAGATACGTTATTTATTTCAAATACCTCTTCGCTGATGAACAGGATAGGAGCTACAACTCATGTTTTCCACAGACTTACTAAAGATTATCCTGAACTGACTTCTGTTGTAACAGAGATAGAAGAGTTACTTGAAGACCTGCTTGTTGAAACAAAAGAGATAGCTGTTGCACTTCAGGCGAAAGATTTTGAAGAAACTCTTGAAAAAGCAGAAAAACTCATAAAAGTGGCGAATGAGATAACCACTAAAGTTGTGGTCTGTATAAAAACTTTTCTTAACTCATCTGATGGAGGCAACAGTTAATGCCTAAAAAGAAAGAGCTTTTGCCAAAAATTCTTGAAACAGGAGCCAACGAGCTTGAGATAGTTGATTTTAGAATGTATGAGAAGCTTGATGATGGTTCTGTTTATGAATGGGCTCTTGGAGTGAATGTTGCCAAGGTTAAAGAGGTTATATTTACCCCTCAACGACTTGCGAAAACGCCAAAGTCAATTCCTGAGGTGCTTGGTATCGCAAAGGTAAGGGAGAAAAATATTCCTCTTATTTCTCTTGCCCGCTGGATGAAGATTGAGCCTGCGGCTGAGGAAAAATATACAATTGTAATGGAATTTTTAAGAGAAACAGTAGGTATAACCATACATGAAGCTAAAAGAATTCGCCGTTTAAGATGGAATGAGATAAAAACTCCTCCAGACAGTATGAACAATAGATTTGGCGGTAAGATAGTTGGTGTTATTGATATAGAGGATGGGAAGCTCCTACTCTTGCTTGATTTTGAGGGTATTCTTGATGAACTTGGAATGATAAAGATAATAGAAGTTTCCGAAATTCAGAAAAGAAAGCTTGGAATAACTTCTGATGAGCATTTTAAAATTCTTATTCTTGATGATAGTTCTGTCGCAAGAAGGATTATGAAAAAGATTCTTACAGAAGATGGACATACGGTTGTGGAGGCAACAAACGGTATAGAAGGGCTTGAGATACTTTACGAGTGGCTTAAGGAAGCAAAAGCTACAGGACAGGATATTACAGATTACGTTCAGCTTATAATTTCAGATATTGAAATGCCCGGTATGGACGGTTTAACCTTTACTAAAAAGGTGAAGGAGAATCCTGAACTTTCCAAAATACCTGTTATAATTAATACTTCACTTAGTGACCAGGCGAATATGAGTAAGAGTAAGTTTGTTGGAGCAGATGCTCATCTTGTTAAGTTTGATGCTCCGGATCTGTTAAAGTTGGTTCACAAATATGCTATAAGGAGGAATGTAGATGCCTCTACCTGATCCGAATATAAAAATTTTGATAGTTGACGATATGGCTACAATGAGAAGAATAGAAAAATCTCTTCTTATGCAGCTTGGCTTTAAGAACATAGATGAAGCTGAGGATGGAAAGGTTGCCCTGCAAAAGTTAAGGCAGGGAGATTACGATTTTGTTTTAACAGACTGGAATATGCCAAATATGACAGGACTTGAACTTGTTCAGGAGATAAGGAAAGATCCGAAATTGAAACACTTACCTGTTTTGATGGTTACGGCAGAAGCTAAAAAAGAGAACGTTCTTGCTGCTATAAAAGCGGGAGTTAACAACTATGTGGTAAAACCGTTTACCGCGGAAACTTTGAAGGAGAAAATAGAGAAAATCTTCTCTGCTTATAAAAAGTGAGGATTAAAAATGGCTGTTGATATTCAGTCTATATATATGCTGGCAAGTGGTGGAAAAAGAGCACTTGAGCAGCTTGATACTGTTTCTAACAACATTGCGAATGTAAATACTCCTGGTTTTAAAAAGCTTCTTGAAGTTGAGATGTATCAGGATATTCCTGTTAATAGAGGGGAATCAGGTAAGCTTCTAACATTTCCCCGCTTTAGAGAAACTCTTCCTGTCCTTTCTCAAGGTTCTCTTCAGAAAACAGATTCTCCACTTGATTTTGCAATTTCAGGAAAAGGTTTTTTTAAGGTTGAGACAAAGTCGGGAATTTTGCTTACAAGGAATGGCCATTTTCATATAGATAAAGATGGATATCTTGTTGATGCAAATGGGAATAAAGTTCTTTCAAAAGAAAACAATCCAATAATAATTGATACAAATCAGCCTTTCAATGTTTCTTCTGACGGTAGGGTTTTACAGGGAGCTATTGAGGTAGCTGTTCTTGGTATAGAGGATTATGAAAGTGTTGAACCTGTGGGAAATAGTTATTATGTGCCTGCTGGCGATGTTAAACCTGCAGAGTATAAAGTGCTTACGGGATTTTTGGAGAGCTCAAACGTTGAGCCGATAAAAGAGATGGTCAATCTTATAGAAACACAAAGACGGTTTGAAATTTACGGTAATTTGATAAGAGGTCTTGATAGAATGAATATGAAAAGTGTGGAAATCGGGAAAGTTTAATAAAGGGGGCGTATGATGATTCGTGCACTTTGGACTTCAGCTTCAGGAATGGAAGCTCAGCAAACAAATCTTGATGTTATTTCAAATAACATAGCGAACGTTAATACTGTTGGATTTAAGCGTTCAAGGGCAAATTTTGAAGATTTGATATATCAGACAATAAGAGATCCGGGCACTATGAGTTCTGACGAAACTATGATTCCTTCAGGGATACAAATAGGGCTTGGAGTTAAACTTTCTGATACAAGTAAGATTTTCACACAGGGTAGTTTAATAAAGACTGATAAACAGTTTGACATAGCCATTCAGGGAGGAGGTTTCTTTAAGATAGAACTTCCAGGCGGTGGAGAAGCATACACAAGAGCCGGCAATTTCCAGGTTGACAGTGAAGGTTATCTTGTAACACCTGAAGGCTATAGGTTAAGTCCGAATATTCAGATTTCTTCACCTGAAACTGTGATAAACGTTTCTATAAGTCCTGGTGGGAGCGTGTATGTTATAAGAAACAGTGGCGGTCAGCAAACGGTAGAAGAAGTCGGAAAAATAAAGCTTTATAAATTTATTAACCCGGCAGGTCTTAAATCTTTAGGTGGAAATCTTTATGCTGTTACTGATGCTTCAGGTGAACCTGTGGAAGGTGATCCGAATACTGATGGATTTGGCAGGCTTGCTCAGGGGTTCTTGGAAGCTTCAAATGTTAATATAGTTGAAGAGATGGTTAATCTTATAGTTGCTCAAAGAGCTTATGAAATAAACTCAAAAGGGATAACTACTGCTGATGAGATGTTAAGGGTTGTCAGTGGACTTAAGGCTTAGAATGACTTTTAGAAGGGGTTGTTTTGCGTATTTTCTTTAAAACGCTATTTTTTACTGTTTTGTTTGTATCTGTTGCCTGTGGCAAAACTTTAAAAGATTTCATGAAAACTTACGTTGAAAAGCAGTATCCTGAGTATAAAGTTTTAAGAGTTAGTGCTCCAAATTTACAGGTGGATGAGAAATCTAAATTTAAAGTATCTCTTGAATCTTCCGATAGGTATTATTTAAGGTTTAAGGTTTTCGGATATTTTAACGGCAAGGAAGAAGTTGTTCCTGTTAGTGTAAGAGTTGTAAAGTTAAAGAACGTTGTTGTTGCTGCAAAAGATATTTTGCCGGGAGAGCTTATTACGAAAGATCTGTTAAAACTTAAAAGGGTTTCAGAATTTAAGGCAGGAAACGCTTTTTCGTCTATTAATGAAGTTTCTGGGAAAAGGGCGAAAAGGCTCATAAAGAGTGAGAGAATCATAAAATTTACTGATGTTGAACCTGATTATAAAGTTTTTAAGAACACTCCTGTTAAAGTGGTTTATGAAAGTGGAGCAATAAGAATAGAGATGATGGGATTGGCTCTTCAAAATGGAGCCTTAGGGGATATAATAGAGGTGAAAAATATATCTACAGGGAAAAAGATACTATGCAAAGTTGTAGGAAATGGCGTTGTGAAATTTATGCATTAGTAGTTTTTCTATTTTTTTTCTCAGGATGTAGTTCATCTCAAAGGAGAAAAGAGGTTGTTGTTAAACCTCCGCCTCCACCTCCGGTTGAGGTTGCAAAGCCTGTTTCCAAAGGGTCTCTTTACACAGGTTATGACAATCTGTTTTCAGACCCGAAAGCTCATCAGGTTGGGGATATTATCACGATAAAGGTTGTTGAGTCTCTTTCAGGTGAAGGAAGCTCTTCAAATTCTGTAGGCAAGCAAACGCAGATGGGTATTGACCTTCAATCTCCTACTATTCTTGGGAAGAAAATACCTGGAGATAGTCTTAATCCTTTGCTTGGATTTCAGGCTAATCCTCAAAGCAGTTTTTCCGGTCAGGGTGCAACTAAAAGAAATACAAAACTTATTGCAACTATTACTGCACGGGTAACAAAAGTTTATCCTAATGGAAACCTTTATATAGAAGGAGAGAAGGTTATAAGGATTAATGATGATGTTCAGATTTTAAAAATTTCAGGAATGATAAGCCCTACAGATATAGAGCAGGATAACTCTATATCTTCTTCTAAGATTTCCGATATGTATGTAGAATATAACGGCAAAGGTTTCTGGGCTGAAAGTCAAAGGCCCGGCTGGCTTGCAAGATTTCTTATGAAGATATGGCCGTTTTGAGGTGTTTTATGGTTAAAAGATTTTTCTGTTTTTTTGTGTTGCTGTTTTTTATTTTTGTTTCAAATGCAGAGGCGGTTTTAACAAAGATAGGAACAGAGGTTAATATAGAAGGAGTAAGACCAAACTTTCTTACCGGTTATGGGATAGTTGTGGGACTTGATGGAACAGGTGATGGTTCTTCAAGTGTTTTTACACTTCAGAGTGTTTCAAATATGTTAAGAAAGATGGGAATTTATGTTGACCCTAAAAAGGTAAAAACGAAAAATGCTGCTGCTGTTATAGTTACTGCAAAACTTCCTCCTTTCGCAAAGCCAGGGATGACTTTTGATGTTAATGTGGCTTCTATAGGGGATGCGAAAGATTTATCAAACGGAATTTTAATAAGAACACCCCTTCTTGGTCCTGACGGAAAGATTTACGCTTTTGCTCAGGGTCCTGTTTCCACAGGTGGAGGATATTCTGAATCTAACAAAGGTGGAAAGGTGAAGAAGAATTTTCCAACTACCGGTATTATTCCGTCAGGCGGGATAGTTGAGAGAGGGTTGCCTTTTTCACTGGCAAATGAGAATGAGATTGTGCTAACTTTAAAACATCCTTCTTTTACGCTTGCGTCAACGATAGCTGATGCTATCAATAGTCAGTTTGGTAAGGGTGTTGCTTATGCTGTTGATTCTTCAACGGTAAAGGTTCTTTTCCCTGCAGGAGTGGATAAGGTTAGTTTTATCTCTCAGATTCTTAATCTTCCAATAGAAACAAAACCAGAACCTGTTGTTGTTATATATGAAAGGACAGGAACAGTTATAATGAGCGGAGATATAAAGATAGATCCGCCTGTTTATGTTGCTCACGGCAATATTTATGTGTCTGTTATGAAAAAGCCTGAAGTTTCTCAGCCACCGCCACTTTCAGGTGGAAATACAACAGTTACAGAGAATGTAACTATAACCGTTAAAGAGGAGAAAGGAAGGATTTTCGGTGTTCAATCTGCAAATTTAAGAGATCTTGTTAAGGCACTTAATGACCTTGGAGTTTCTCCGAGAGATTTGATAGCTATTATTCAGGCGATAAAAGCTGCCGGTAAACTTCATGCTAAAATAGTTGTTATGTGATTTTGGAGTGTGCTATGGAAAATATTAAACTTATTCCTTACTGGGATGTTAAAGGGATAGAAAGCATAAAGAATGAAAAGGATGTAGCCAAAGAGTTTGAAGCTACATTTTTGAGAATCCTTTTGAAAGAGATGAGAAAGGGGATTCCTGAAAGTGGCCTTTTTTCATCTTTCTCAGATAAAATGTATCTTGATATGTTTGATATGACAGTTGCAAAGACGCTTGCATCTTCAGATAGGCTTGGTTTATCAGATTATATTGAACAGGCTTTAAAAGCTTACGGAAAGGCAGAGGATTTATGAAAGAAACTCTGCTACTTTATGTAAATAAGCTTTACAAGTATTCCGATATTCTTTTTGTCCTTCTTCTTCTTGCGATTCTTGCTTCTATGGTTCTTCCGATTCCTCCGATGGTTCTTGATATTTTACTTACTTTCAGTATTACCCTTTCCCTGTTAATTTTAATGACCACAATTTATATCAACCACCCTTTAGAGCTTTCCTCTTTTCCTTCTTTACTGCTTATAGCCACACTATTTCGCCTGTCTCTTAACATAGCTACTACAAGGCGAATTCTCCTTCATGGAAATGAAGGACCTTCGGCAGCCGGTAAGGTTATAGAAGCTTTTGGGCAGTTTGTTGTAGGTGGAAACTATATTGTTGGAATAATTATTTTTCTCATTCTTGTTGTTATAAACTTCATTGTTATTACTAAAGGAACAGAAAGAATTTCTGAAGTGGCTGCAAGATTTACCCTTGATGCTATGCCGGGAAAGCAGATGGCCATAGATGCTGATCTTAATGCCGGTTTAATAAGTGAACAGGAAGCACAGAAAAGACGTCAGGAAATAGCAAGAGAAGCAGATTTTTACGGAGCAATGGATGGTGCTTCAAAGTTTATAAGGGGAGATGCGGTAGCCGGGATAATTATCACTTTGATAAATATTATTGGTGGTCTTGCTATAGGTGTATTTCAACACCATATGAGTATTGCTGATGCGGCGAAAACTTTTACTATATTAACCGTCGGTGATGGTCTTGTAGGGCAGATTCCATCTCTTATAACTTCTACTGCTGCCGGTTTAATGGTAACAAGGGCTGCAGCAGAAACAGACCTTGGAACAGAGATTTTCAAACAGTTAACAGGTTATCATAAAGCTCTTTTTATGGCAGCCGGAACACTTGCTGTTATGGGTATTGTTCCTGGAATGCCAACCTTACCGTTTCTTCTTGTTGCTTCTTTAATAGCGATTGTAGCTTACATGGTTTATGAAGCGACAAAAGAGAAAGAGAGACTTGAAGCTGAGGAGAAAGCAAAAGAGCTTCTTAAAACTGCTCAGAAAGAGGAGACAAAAGAAGAAGAGCTTATAAGACCGCCTGATACTCTTTCAATGGAGATAGGTTATGCTCTTATCCCGTATGTTGAAGATAAAGAGAAGGGAGAGATTGTTAAAAGGATAAAATCTCTCAGAAAACAGTTAGCAAAAGAGCTTGGTATAGTTGTTCCGCTTGTCCACATAAAGGATAATCTGGAACTTAAACCGGGAGAGTATCGGATTTTAATAAGAGATGTTGAAGTGGCAAGGGGTAATGTTGAGCCAAATCATCTTCTTGCAATAGATACGGGAACTTCAAAAGGAAAAATAGAAGGTAAAGAAACCGTAGAGCCGGCGTTTGGTCTTAAAGCTTACTGGATATCTCCTCAGTTAAAAGACAAGGCAAGGCTTCTTGGCTATACGGTGGTTGATATTCCGACTGTGATAATCACCCATCTTTCAGAAGTGATTAAAAAGCATGCCCATGAAATTCTTGGAAGGGTGGAAACCAAAGAGCTTATAGATGCACTTGCCAAAAAATATTCTATTGTTAAGGATATTGTTCCTGAACAGGTCCCTCTTGGAGTTGTTCACAGAGTTCTTCAAAATCTTCTTAAAGAGGGAATTCCGATTAAAGATTTAATGACCATTCTTGAATCTCTTGCAGATAATATAGGGAAAACAGCAGACCCTGATATATTAACAGAGTTTGTCAGACAATCTCTTGCAAGGTTGATAACAAATCTTTACAGTGTGGATGGAGAGCTTACGGTTGTTACATTAACGCCAAAAGCGGAAAGTTACATTCTTGAAAAAGTGAAGCAGAATGATGGATATTTACCACCTCTTGAGCCTTCTTTTGTTCAAAAACTTATAGGTGATATAACAAAATTTAGAGAGAGTTTTTTGAGAAAACAGGCAATTCCTGTTGTTCTTACATCTCCTGCGGTTAGAAGGTTTGTTAGAAAGGTAATTGAGCCTTATGCAGCAAATATTGCAGTTATATCTTATGCAGAAGTTGAACCAGGTGCTAAGGTTAATGTGATAGGAACAATTGGAGAGTAGGGGTTTATGTTGGGAAGGGGGAAATTTCCCCCTTAGTAATTTTATTGGCTGTTTAAAAAAACGGGCTTTATTTCATCAACAAAAGCATATTCATAATACCAGCCGTTAGCTTTTACCAGCAAATCGATGTTAACATAGCCCCCGGAAGATCTAATTGGTATAGTAAAGGTGTGCCAACCAAGTCCGTTAATTAAACTTTTTATTTTTTCTTTTCCATTCACCTTAAGGATCATAACCCAATTGCCGTTTCTGTTACCTGCCACTTTAAGCTTTATAGCTTTGGTATTTGCCGGGAATCTACATTTCAAATGAGCTGGTTCGGTAGTTGATACAGGATGCAGATAGAAAGCTCCTCCGTTTCCGCCGGGAGGAGGCATAGCATCACCGATTTGCCTTATTCTCGGTTTCCATCCGAAGTGTTCACTACTATTGTAAATTGGTGTTGGTATGTTTTTCACAATACTACAGTAGTTTACCCATCTTTCGGTATGTTTTCTTTCTTTTAGTTGTTGCGGTCTGGCAGGAGTAGGTTTTATTTCATCAATAAAAGCATACTCATAATACCAGCCGTTAGCTTTAACAAATAGATCCACAATTACCGGTTTATTTCGAGAGTTAACAGGAATAGTAAAAGTATGCCATTTTCTCCCATTTATAGTGGCTGTTTTAACAGTTTCTCCATTCACCTTAAGGATCATGATCCAATCGCCGTTTCTATTACCTGCCACTTTAAGCTTTACAGCTTTAGTATTTGCCGGGAATCTACATTTCAGATGAGCTGGTTCGGTAGTTGATACAGGATGCAGATAGAAAGCTCCTCCGTTTCCACCGGGAGGAGGCATAGCATCACCGATTTGCCTTATTCTCGGTTTCCATCCGAAATGTTCACTACTATTGTAAATTGGTGTTGGTATGTTTTTCACAATACTACAGTAGTTTGCCCATCTTTCGGTATAGGCAAAAGATGATGTAGATAAAAAGAGTGTTGATAGAAATGCAAATAAAAAAAACAGAATGAGCCGAGTATTTTTCCTGTAGAACATTCTCCCTCCTTTTCAATTTAAAAATTAACTGATATAAAAATTTTCTAATTTTCAATTTATTCCAAAATAAAGGAAGATGCCATGGTTGAAAATTTTGTTGATGGCAAAAGGGAAGAAAAGTATATTACAACCGAAGAATCTTTCAAAATTTTTTAAAATTTTTATTTGTTATACTAACTCATTAGAAAATCTTTTTAAAGGGGAGGCAAAAATGAGAAAGTTGATGTCGCTTGTTCTTGTAGCAGGGATTTCATCTTTTATGGTTGCAGGTTGTGGCGGTGGAGACACAACAACAGATACAACTACCGATACGTCAACAGTTTACCTTAAAGACGTTATCAAAGACGAGCAAAGCGCTAAGATAGCTTTTTATAAGGCTCTTAGCACTAACAGACTTTATAATCTGGAAAATTTGACAAGTCTTATTTCTTACTATTTAACTATGAAAATAGAAGGTATTTTTAATGACAACAACTTGTATAGTTCTGATAGCAACATTTGTGGAAACTACACAGTAGATACTGATAACAGAACTTTCACTTTTAACTTTGATAACTGTTCTGACTATGGCTTGAGTTTCATTTCTGGACGACTTTCAGGTTCTTATCAAACAGCTAACAGAACAATCTCATCTGTTAATATCAGTTTATCCGATGGATTTTCTTACCTTTATGATTATAAAAACACACTCTACGGAGCGACAGTATCTGCTGAATCTAGTTATGATGATAGTGGAACCTGGTATGGTGATACTTATAACATTAAAGCTGATAAGATAGAGTATCGTTATCTGCCAGATGATAACTATACCACTCCTTTACCCTGCTTTAACGAGACAGATATAGCAGCGACTCTTACAGATGTAACTGCAACTATAAAAGAAGACAACTCCACTTATTCTCAAGAGTATTCTTACAAAGTTGAGTGGCCTCCATTTATAAATGCTCCTGTTATGATGGACTATGAGCTTTGGAGCCAGGATTATGAAAACGGCACGGTAACAGGTTATATAAAAATAGCAGATGGCACTATTGTTGCTACTTGGGATGCTGATAATAATACTGATGAAAATAACATCCTGTTTGACCTTAAGTATAACGGCTCAGTTATCTATACTGGAACGTTTGAGAACTTTGAGGATGAACTTATCAGCTACCTTAATGAAAATGGTGTATGTGAAACTTTAACAATCTATCCATAAGCATCTAATCATAAAAAAAGGGGGAGTAAAATCCCCCTTCCTATATGTTCCTTTCAACCTTTTCAACAGTGTAGCATTCTATTGTATCGCCAACTTTTATATCGTTAAAGTTTTCAAGTCCGATACCGCACTCATATCCTGCCTGAACTTCTCTCACATCATCTTTAAACCTTTTTAATGATGCTATTTTACCATCATAGATTATTACACCATCTCTTACAAGCCTTACATTTGCATTTCTTCTAATAACACCGTCCTTAACATAGCATCCTGCAACTGTTCCAACTTTTGGCACTTTAAAAGTAGCTCTTACTTCAGCACTGCCAAGGTAAACCTCTTTCTCTTCAGGCTCAAGAAGACCCTGCATAGCTTTTTTAATTTCATCAACTATATCGTAAATTACTCTATATGTTCTCATATCAACTTTTTCTCTCTCTGCCGCTTTCCTTGCAGCAGAGTCAGGTCTTACATTAAACCCTACAATGATTGCGTTTGATGCTGCTGCAAGAAGAACATCGTTTTCTGTTATCGGTCCAACTCCGGCGTGTATGATTTTAACTTTTACTTCATCTGTTGAGAGCTCTTCAAGGGATTTCCTTATAGCTTCTATAGAGCCTTGAGCGTCAGCTTTCAATACTACGTTAAGCTCTTTAACTTCCCCTTCTTTAATCTGAGCAAAAAGATCTTCAAGAGATACCCTTTTCTCTTTCTCAAGAGCAGATTCCCTTGCAAGTTCCTGACGTTTCTCGGCTATTTTCCGTGCGGTTTTTTCATCTTTTACAACGTAGAATTTATCTCCTGCAAGTGGAACATCTTCAAGACCTAAAATTTCAACTGCCATTGAAGGGCCGGCTTCTTTTACAGGTTTTCCTTTATCGTCAAACATTGCTCTTATTTTTCCAGAGTAAAGACCTGCTACTATTGGGTCGCCGACTTTGAGCGTTCCTGACTGTATCAATAACGTTGCAACAGGCCCTCTCTGCTTATCAAGTTTTGCTTCAAGAACAACACCTCTTGCTTTCTTATTAGGATTCGCTTTCAGCTCCATTAATTCTGCTTGAAGTGCTATCATTTCAAGCAGTTCATCTACTCCTTCTCCTGTTTTAGCAGATACAGGAACCATTATTGTTGTTCCACCCCAATCTTCAGGTATAAGTCCGTGTTGTGTTAATTCCTGCTTTACTCTGTCAGGATTTGCTCCCGGTTTATCTATTTTGTTTATTGCAACGATTATTGGGACACCAGCAGCTTGTGCGTGGTTTATCGCTTCAATAGTTTGAGGCATTACTCCGTCATCTGCTGCAACAACAAGAATTGCTATATCTGTAATCTGAGCACCTCTTGCCCTCATTGCGGTAAACGCTTCGTGCCCTGGTGTGTCAAGAAATGTGATTTTTTTCTTTCCTTCTGAAGTTTCCACTTCTACAACAGATGCACCTATATGCTGAGTTATTCCGCCTGCTTCACGCTCTGCAACTTTTGTGTTTCTTATATAGTCAAGAAGAGTTGTTTTTCCGTGATCAACATGTCCCATTACTGTAACAACAGGAGGTCTTGGCTTAAGGTCTTCAGGTCTGTCTTCAGTTTCTTCAAGTTCTTTTTCAAGGAGAGCTTCAGATTCCTCTTCTGCTCCTTCAAGTTTTGCAACTTTTCCATATTTTTCAACAAGCTTGCTTACAGTTTCAAAGTCTATTGCCTGATTTATGGTTACAAATTTCCCAAGGGCAATAAGGTCAGAAATCAATTTATTTGGGTCTTCTCCCATTTTTTCTGCAAGCTCTCTAACAGAGATAACCTCAGGAACAATTACAGTTTTGGCTTTTTCTTCCTCTTCAATAAGCCTTTGAAGCTGCTCTTCTTCAGAAAGTTCTTCAAAAGGAACCTCTTCAACCACTTCTTCTTTTTTCTTTTTCTTTTTACGTTTCTTTGCTTTTGCTCTATTTTTCTCTTCTATTTTACGCATAAGCTCCATAAAATGCTTTTCGCTTTCTTTCTCCTTCTCTTCCCTCTTTCTTTCGGCGATTATGGCTTCTTCAGTTTTAGGTTTCTCTTTTTCTCTCTGTTCTTTAGTGGATGCAACAAGTTTTTCAAGTTGCTCTCTTGTGATTTTTTCTTCCTCTTTTGGTTTTGGAGCAGGGCGTGGCTTTCTATCTCTGTGAATGTGCTTTTTGTTTTCTCTATCTCTGAGAGATCTTTCTTCTTTCTCTTCTCTTTTCCTGATAGGTCGTCTTCTTTTCCTTCTTTTTGCGAGTTCTTCAGGAGATAAAATTCTTATATCTTTCTTTCTTCTATCTTTTGCGCTTTCACTTTTCCTCGGTTTTTTATCCCGCTTTCTTTCTGAACTTTTTTCAGCAGGAACATTTGGTTTTAGAGGTGGAAGCTCTTTCTTTTCTTTTTCAGCGTCTTCTTTTTTTGACAAAGTTTCCACTTGCGTTTGTGGTTTTTCTGTTTTAACCTCTTCTTTTTTTATTTCTTCTTTTTTTGTCTTTTCAGGTTTCTTTTCTATTTTCCTTTCAGGTGGCTTTATAAATTCCTTTACAAGCATCACCTGCTTTTCATCAAGCCCTGATTGGGCATTTTTAACCTGAATATCAAGCTCATTTTTAAGTTTTTCTATCAGCTCCTTTGAACTCATGCCAAGCTCTTTAGCAAGCTGATATACCCTTGTCTTTGCCAAATTTACAACCTCCGAAAATGTTTACCTGTTAAATATAAATGTTCCCCCAATTATATCAACTTCTAAAAGGCATTTTCTATATGATTTATAATTTCTTTTCCATTTTCGGTAGTTATACCTATAAAGTCAAATCTGATTGCATTGTATTTTATCTGCTTTTTCTGAAGGAATTCTATAGCTGTTCTTTTTATCTTTTTTATTTTTGCAGGTGTTATACTTTCTTCTGGGGATACTTGAGAATTTTCTTTTCGGAGTTTGACTTCAACAAATATAATTGTTCTGGATATTGGGTCAAAGGCTATTATGTCAATCTCCCCCGATAAGCTCCTGAAATTTTTCTCTATAATATAGTAGCCTTTCTTCAAGAGATAACGGAAAGCTTTCCTCTCCCCTTCTATTCCAGATTTGACATTCTTTAACCCTCCCAAAGCTCCTCCTGTGGATGGGTGAAATTCCATTTTTAATTATAAGCGAAATGTGCTCTTTTGTTGGATAACCTTTATGTTTTTTAAGATTATAGTCTGGAAAGATAGAATCAAGGGATTTCATAATGTAATCTCTTGTTACTTTTGCAACTATACTTGCAGCTGCGCAGGAGAAACTTTTTTCATCCCCTTTTATAAGGGTTAACTGTTTATCTGAAAATTCCTCAATGTTAAGAGCGTCAGTGATTAGAAATTCAGGCTTTTGTTTGAGGGAGTTTATTGCCCTTTTTACTGCTAATTTTGTAGCGTTTAAAATATTTATTTCGTCTATTTCTATGCTGTCCGCAAATCCTATACCAACTGAAACTGCTTCGTGGATTATTCTTTTAAAAAGTTTTTCTCTCTGCTTTTCTGTGATTTTTTTAGAGTCTCTGTTAAGAAACGGTGTGCTGTTTTTGGGAAAGATAACTGCGGCAGCAACAACGGGGCCTGCTAAAGGACCCCGTCCGGCTTCATCTATACCAGCTATTAGCTTTATTCCCGACTGCCACAGTTTCTTTTCAAAAAAAATTATTTCTTTTTGGTCATCCACTCTTTCTTCTCTTTAATTCTTGCAGCTTTACCTTTACGCTCTCTTAGGTAGTATAGCCTTGCTCTTCTTACTATACCTCTCTTGAGAACTTCCACTTTGTCAATAACAGTAGCATTGAAAGGAAAGATTCTTTCAACACCAATACCGTAGGAAACTTTCCTTACGGTAAATGTTCCGTCTGTTCCGTTTCCTCTTTTCCTGATAACAACACCTTCAAAAGCCTGGATTCTCTCCTTGTCTCCCTCTTTTACTTTTACGTAAACTCTTACTGTGTCTCCAGGCCTGAAATCAGGAAGCGGGACTTTTGCGGTGTACTTCTCCTTAACCGCCTGCATAAGTTCGTCCATTCCAGCCATATCTAAAACCTCCATAGTTCTGTTTAACGGTTCAGGCAAGGTTGAAATTATATTGAAGAAAGAGGAAAAGTCAACTACAAAAGGAGAGTGTTTCCTGCATAGGTATACACATACTCCCCACCCACACCAAAGGAAAAAGGCTGCCCACCTGGTAGTTAAAATATTAAGAGCACTAAACATTCAAATTTTCAGAAAACCAAAACCACTACCAGGAGGACAACCATGCAGCTAAATATAAACCTATACCACG
>NZ_FZOB01000014.1 GCF_900188395.1 Desulfurobacterium atlanticum
CGTGGTATAGGTTTATATTTAGCTGCATGGTTGTCCTCCTGGTAGTGGTTTTGGTTTTCTGAAAATTTGAATGTTTAGTGCTCTTAATATTTTAACTACCAGGTGGGCAGCCTTTTTCCTTTGGTGTGGGTGGGGAGTATGTGTATACCTATGCAGGAACCTTGCCATAAGAAGCATTGACTCTTCACAGGTAAAATGGAATTCTGAAGGTTCATTCCTTAATGATGCTCATAAAGACCTGAAAGCTGATTTTGTCATGGCAAATCCGCCATTTAACGATAGTGACTGGAGTGGTGATTTATTACGAAAAGATGTCAGATGGAAGTATGGAGTGCCTCCTGTCAGTAATGCAAACTACGCATGGATTCAGCATTTTATATTTCATCTTGCTCCTCATGGAAAAGCCGGCTTTGTTCTTGCAAAAGGAGCTCTTACTACAAAACAAACAGCCGAATATGAGATAAGGAAAAACATAATAGAAGATGACCTGATTGACTGTATCGTAAATCTTCCGTCCAAGTTGTTTTTAAACACCCAGATTCCAGCCTCTTTATGGTTTATCCGTAAAAACAAAACTACCCGTAAAGGTGAAATTCTTTTCATAGATGCCAGAGATATGGGAAAACTCATAAACAGAAGAACAAGGGTTTTAACAGAAGAAGACATAAAAAAGATTGCTGACACCTACCACAAATGGCAAAAAGGAGATGAAACTTATGAAGATATAAAAGGCTTCTGTAAATCTGTAAAAATTGAAGATGTTAGAGAGCTTGACTATGTTTTAACTCCCGGCCGGTATGTTGGTCTTCCTGAAGAGGATGATGATTTTGATTTTGAAGAAAGATTTACAAAGCTAAAAGCTGAATTCATGGAACAGTTAAAGGAAG
Source organism: Desulfurobacterium atlanticum (assembly GCF_900188395.1). Classification (NCBI taxonomy): domain Bacteria; kingdom Pseudomonadati; phylum Aquificota; class Aquificia; order Desulfurobacteriales; family Desulfurobacteriaceae; genus Desulfurobacterium; species Desulfurobacterium atlanticum. The sequence goes on from NZ_FZOB01000014.1 coordinate 888, forward strand.
AAGAGAGACTGAATAAACTGATACTTGAAAGTTTAGAGAGAATAGAGATTCCACAGAAGGAGCAGGATAGTGAAGCTTGAAAAAATATTAGAGCAACCTGAAGGAAAATAAAAATGGAATGCTCTGAGCCCGGTTTTGCTTTTAGAGTTACATTTAAAAAAGTTAATTATGTAGAACTTGAAAAACCAGTTGCGACCGATTACGACCGATTAACAATAAAAGAAAAAGAAATTCTTCTTTATTTACTTGAGAATCCTGAAATAACAAAGAAAACGGAAGAGGAAGTATTAAAAGCTGCTGAAACAAAAGTAAAAAAGGAGAAAAGCAATGACCGATAAAGTGCCGAAGGGATGGAAAAGAGTGAAGTTGGGGGATATTATAAAATGAAAGAAATCTTTGAACAACTTGAATTGAAGCTAAAAAATAGTATTTTTAATAGAGCATCTGATATTATAAAAGCTCTTTTAGAATTTCTCCATAAAGAGAAGTTTTTACTTCAAAATGACATTAATGAAAGAGCTCTTACACACAAATTGGCTTTGTATTTGCAAAATTATTTTCACGATTACGATGTTGATTGTGAATATAACAGAATGATGAAAAACAATGAGTATATAAAAAAGACATTAAATCTTCCGGCAGACGAAGGAATAATTATTTCCGATACAACTCAAAAGACTGTATATCCCGACATAATAATTCATAGAAGGGGAAATAATGATAATAATTTGCTGGTGATAGAAGTTAAAAAATCAGTAAATGTTAATGAAAATGAAAGAAATTTTGATTTTCAAAAATTAAAAGCATTTACAGAGCAATTGCGCTACAATCTTGGATTATATCTTGAATTTAATGAAAATGGAATTTCCGACTTTAAGTTGTTTGAAAATGGGGAGAAAGTAGGAGAGTATGATGGGTGAAAAGATACCAAAAGGCTGGAAAAAAGTGAAACTCGGTGAGGTAGTGTGGTTTAATCCTAAAGAAAAGCTATTAAAAGGACATTTTGCAAAAAAAATACCGATGGAAGCTTTGTCCCCTTTTACAAGAAAAATTCAGTTTTTTTATTTAGAAGAATATAAAGGAGGTGTAAAATTTAGAAATGGAGACACACTGGTGGCAAGAATAACACCGAGTTTAGAAAATGGAAAAACTGCTTTTGTTGACATTTTAAAAGCAGATGAAATAGGTTTCGGTTCTACGGAATTTATTGTTTTAAGAAATAAAAAAGGTATAACTGATAAAAAATTTGTTTATTACTTAGCTCTCTCTCCAGTTTTTAGAGAGACAGCTATAAAGTCTATGACAGGTAGTTCTGGGAGACAAAGAGTTCAAACAGAGGTTGTTAAAAATCATGAAATCCTTCTCCCTCCGCTCCCCGAGCAAAAAGCCATCGCATCGGTGCTTTCGTCGTTAGATGATAAAATAGACCTTCTCCACCGCCAGAACAAAACCCTTGAAAAAATGGCAGAAACCCTCTTTCGCCAGTGGTTTATTGAAGAGGCAAAAGAGGATTGGGAGGAAGTTTCTTTAGGGGATAGTGAACTTGCCAAAATAATTAAAAGTGGAATTAAGAAATTTGACGGTATAAAAATTTATCTTGCCACTGGTGACGTTAATGATACTAAAATTCAAGGTGGTGAATGCATTACATATTATAAAAGACCTTCAAGAGCAAATATGCAACCAGTAGAATTTTCGGTTTGGTTTGCTAAAAAAGGTGGTGTAAGGAAACTACTTATGTTTGATGATTATTCAGATATTGATAATATTATTCTATCAACTGGATTTACTGGATTAAAGACGACTGAATTAAGTCATTATTATATTTGGTGTTTTATATTATCAGAAGAGTTTCAGGAAATAAAAGATTCTTATGTTAGCGGAACAGTTCAACCTGATATAAATAATGAAGGGGTAAGACAAATAATGATATTAAAGCCTGATAAAGAGACTTTGGAGAAATTTAATAAAATCGTTAAACCTTATTTTATGAAAATTCAATCAAACAAAAACCAAATCCGTACATTGGAAAAACTGCGGGATACACTCCTGCCAAAACTGATGAGTGGAAAAGTAAGGGTGAAAGTATGAAAAACGGAAGGGGAATCTATTTCCATCTCCATCTTTAGACTCTATTCCAGATTTTTAGCCGAAAATCTGGACTTCACTCCAGAAATATCCTATATTCCCTTATGATACTGGAGTAGAGTCATATTTTTTGGAGGTATAGATGGAATTCCTGCTAAAGCTATCAAGAAGAAAGATAGAAAATAACAGTATCAAAACTAAAAGATATCTTTACGAAAAATTTGACCTTAATAACAGATTAATCGCCATATTAGGAGCAAGAGGAACAGGTAAAACAACTCTAATGCTTCAAATTATCAAAGAAAAATGCAAACCTTCAGAAACTGTTTATCTTAGTCTTGACCATATCTTTTTCCTTGATAACAGGTTGATTGATGTTGTTGAAAATCTTTACACCCGATACGGGATAAGAAATTTCTTTCTGGACGAAATACATAAATATCAGAACTGGCAGCAGGAAATAAAGAACATCTACGATTTTTATAACGATATAAAAATTGTTTTTTCAGGCAGTTCAAGTATTAACATCCAGAAATCAAAGTATGACCTTTCCAGAAGGTGTATCACTTACTTTTTAAATGGGCTTTCTTTTAGAGAGTTTTTAAATATTAAATACGGAGAAAACTATAAACCTTACTCTTTAAATGAAATTATAAAGAATTATAAAGACATAGCTTTTGAGATTGCAGAAAACGATAAGATTCTTCTGGATTTCCATGAATACTGCCGCTATGGTTACTATCCTATATATTTTGAAAATCCAAAAACGGTTGTTTCTAAAATAGTTAACATGTATGAAAAAGTGATTTATGAAGATATAGTTGAAGTGACAAATCTAAATACCGAAAATCTTATAGTTTTAAAAAAACTTATCTACTTTATAGCAACTATACCTCCCGGCGAAATTTCCATAAACAGTCTGAGCAGAAATTTAAAAAAAGATAATAAAACTATTATGAGTTTTATCTCAAAACTAACAGATGCCAGACTTTTAAACTTGATTTATAAAGAAGGAAGTTCTTCTGTCATGATAAGAACCCCCAGAAAAATTTACATTGAAAACGGAGCTCTTTATAACGCTATAAATGAAGAGATAAGAAACCCTGTGAATACAGGAAATTTGCGAGAAATCGTTTTTACAAATCAATTAAAAAACAGCAATTCCAGTATAAAATACAGCAAAGAAATCGGAGACTTCATAGTAGATGACTTCTACTTTGAAATTGGAGGAAAAAACAAAGGGAGAAGACAGATAAAAAAAGCAAAACAAAGCGGTTTCCTTGTAAAAGACGATATTCTCTACGGAGAAGAGGGAACTATTCCCTTATATCTGTTTGGATTTTTATATTAAACTGTGGATAACTTTTATTTAGCATTTGATAAAATTTCATAAATGGAATCTGAGGATGGTGAATGTTATGCCTGACCTGAACGAAAACTCCATTGAAAATTTTGCCATAGACCTTCTTAAATCCCAGGGCTGGGATTATGCTTTTGGGCCTGATATTGCCCCTGATGGAGTTAGACCTGAAAGGAAATCTTTTGAAGATGTTATTTTAGAAAGCAGGTTAAAGAAGGCGCTAAAAATTATAAATCCGAATATACCTGAATCTGCAATAGATGATGCAGTAAAGCAGGTAAAAAATCTTAATTTTCCTGAATTAATTTCCAACAATGAAGCCTTTCACCGTATGCTTACAGAAGGGGTAAGGGTCAGCTATCAAAAGAATGGAGAAGAAAGAGGGGATTATGTCTGGCTTGTTGATTTTGAAAATCCTGAGAATAATGATTTTTTGGTTGTTAATCAATTTACTGTAATTGAAAACAATGTAAATAAGCGGCCGATATTGTTCTTTTCTTAAATGGCATTCCCATTGTTGTAATGGAGCTTAAAAATCCAGCAGATGAAAATGCAACCATTAAATCAGCGTATAATCAGATTCAAACGTATAAGCAGGCAATACCTTCCCTATTTAACTACAATGAAATTTTAATTATCTCAGATGGACTTGAGGCGAGAGCTGGAAGTCTATCCGCCGGATTTGATAGGTTTATGGCGTGGAAATCTGTTGACGGTAAGAGAGAAGCATCAAATCTCATGGGACAGTTTGAGGTTTTAATAAAGGGACTTTTAAATAAAAATACCCTTCTTGACTCCATCAGATTTTTTGTTGTTTTTGACAAATCAAAAAAAGAAGATGAGAAAGGACAGGCAACCGTTACGATAACAAAAAAAATAGCCGCATATCATCAATACTATGCTGTAAATAAAGCTATAAAATCAACACTCAGAACAGCAAATAACAGTAAAGGGAATAATCTTTTAAAAGAAAGTCCGGCATCCTACGGCCTTCCCGATGTAAAAACTCAACCTGAAGGAGATAGAAAAGCAGGGGTTGTATGGCACACGCAGGGGGTCAGGAAAATCCCTTTCTATGTTGTTTTATACAGCTAAAATTATTCAGATAATGGACAATCCTACAGTTGTTGTGATTACAGATAGGAACGACCTTGACGACCAGCTATTTGGCACTTTTGCAGCTGCAACTCAGGCTTTAAGGCAGGAACCGATACAGGCAGAAAGCAGAGAGCACCTGAAAGAACTTTTAAAAGTGGATGCCGGAGGAGTGGTTTTTACTACCATTCAAAAATTCTGGCCTGATGATGGGAATGTTTATGAAACCTTATCAGAGCGGAGAAATATTGTTGTTATTGTTGATGAAGCTCACAGAACGCAGTATGGATTCAAGGCAAAAATAGATAAAGAAACAGGAGATATATCCTACGGTTTTGCCAAATATTTGAGAGATGCCCTGCCAAACGCAACCTATATAGCTTTCACAGGAACACCTATTGAGAAAACAGATAAAAACACTCCGGCAGTTTTTGGAAATTACATTGATATTTACGATATTTCTCATGCTGTAGAAGATGGAGTAACTGTCCCGATCTATTATGAAAGCCGGTTGGCAAAGGTTGAGCTTACTAAAGAGGGAAAAAAACTGATTGAAAAGTTTGAAAAAGAACTTGAAGAGCAGGACTTATCAGATTTAGAAAAAATAAAAGCAAAACGGATGAAACTTGAAGCTCTTATAGGAAGTAAAGAAAGAATAAAAAAGATTGCAGAAGACATTGTGAACCATTTTGAACAGCGTCTTGAAGCAATGGACGGCAAAGGTATGATTGTAGCGATGACAAGAAAAATTGCCGTAAGGCTTTACAACGAAATAGTTAAACTTCGCCCAGCCTGGCACAGCGACGACCTTAAAAAAGGATTTATAAAAGTTGTGATGACAACTGCTCCTTCTGATGAGCCGGAAATTTCAAGATTTCACCTGACAAAAGAACAGAGAAGAATTCTCGCAGATAGATTTAAAGATCCTGAGGATGAATTAAAATTGGTAATAGTTGTTGATATGTGGCTTACTGGCTTTGATGTGCCATGCCTTCATACCATGTATATTGATAAACCGATGAAGGGACACACCCTGATGCAGGCAATAGCAAGAGTCAACAGGGTTTATAAAGACAAAGAAGGTGGTTTAATTGTTGATTATCTTGGGATAGCTGCTGATTTAAAAGAGGCTCTTTCTTTTTATGCTGAAAGTGGAGGGAAAGGAGATCCAGCAAAATTACAGGAAGAAGCTGTAAAGATAATGCTTGAAAAGATGGAAGTTGTAAGAGACATGCTCTTTGGATTTGATTATGAAAGATACTTTAAATCTGGTACAAAAGAAAAGCTAAACATTATCCTTGAAGCAGAGGATTTTATTCTTGGCCTTGAGAATGGCAAAAAGCGGTTTATTGATGCAGTAACTGCTCTTTCAAAAGCTTTTGCAATTGCGATTCCGCATCCTGAAGCTCTTAAAATAAAGGAGGAAGTTGCTTTCTTTCAGGCTGTTAAGTCAAGGCTTATAAAATTCACATCGGGAGAATACGGAAAAACACCTGAACAGATAGGAACAGCTGTAAAGCAGATAATTGATAAAGCTATAGTTTCCACTGACGTAATAGATATTTTTGATGCCGCAGGACTTAAGAAACCTGATATATCAATCCTTTCTGATGAGTTTCTTGAAGAAGTAAGAGCGATTAAATACAAGAACGTTGCAATAGAAGTGCTTAAAAAACTCATAAATAATGAAATAAAAGGAAAAATGAAAATAAACCTTGTTAAGAGCCGCTCCCTGATGGAGTCTCTTGATTCTCTTATAAAAAAGTATAACAATAGATTGCTGACAGCTGCAGAAGTTATTGAAGAACTTATAGAACTTGCAAAAGAGATAAAAGAGAGTGAGAAAGAACCGGCGGAGCTTGGACTTACAGATTATGAATACGCTTTTTATTGTGCTATTGCTAACAATGAAAGTGCAAAGGAAGTTATGGGAAAAGAGAAGCTGAGAGAGCTTGCGGTTGTTCTCTTTGAAAAGGTAAGAAAAAATACATCCATTGATTGGACGATAAGGGAGAATGCAAGGGCAAAGCTCAGGGTTATAGTTAAAAGGACACTTAGAAAATACGGCTATCCACCTGATATGCAGGCTCTTGCCACAGAAACAGTTTTAAAGCAGGCAGAAGCTATTGCAGATTCTCTGATTTAAAAACATTAAAGGTCAGTATCATTTATTTTTATTCTAAACTGGCAGTTTAAAACTTTGCTGGCAGTTTTACACATTTTCATTCTTTCATTGAAAATATTGAAAAATTCAAGAATATCCGAAATTTCTGTATCCATCTTTATAACAAGCTTTATAATTCTCTCATTTCTGTCTATTTCTATATTGTTGTAATACACAGCATAATTAACTCTATCATGAATATCTTCTCTTAAATGGTCTCTGTTTCTTACTCTGTTCCTTGTTACATGGCACTTATCGGCAATAACCACAGCTGCAGCTACAGGTGTTACAGGCACTCCGGTGTCAGATTCATGGTTTCCTATTGCATACATTAGCTCTGTTAATTCTTCTTCTGTTAGCTCTTTGTATCTTTTAAGCAGCTGATATGCAAGAAGTGCTCCCGACTGAGCGTGATTATGTCTTGAAACTATATTTCCTATATCGTGTAAAAGCCCTGCTATTCCAGCAAGCTCTGTTTCTTTTTCTGAGTAGCCAAGTTTTTTAAGAATTTCTCTTGCCTTTCCTGCAACCCATACAACATGTTTAAGACCGTGGTATGTGTATCCCATATTTTGAAGAAAGAAATCTGCTCTTTCTATATAAAATTTCACCTTATCGTCTTTCAAAAGTTTCCTGTAGGTTAATTTAAATTTTCTCATTTTATTTCTTCCTTATATTCTACACCTGTAGTGCTAATTTTAATAAATATGTTTGAATATCTCTCCGCAATAAAATAGAATATTTACGACAAGTTTAAAGTCAAGGAGCGATGTATGAAGGAAACAATAAAAAGAAAGGTGCAGACAGCTTTAAAAGATATATACGGAAAGGAATTTGAAGTTTTAAATAAGGCATCTTTTGAACCGCCAAAAAGAAAAGAGTTTGGAGATGTGGCTACAAATATTGCTTTTCTTCTTGCGAAAGAGCTTAAAAAAGCACCTAAAGATATTGCACAGGAAATTGCAGCAAAGCTTTCAGAAAATCCAGAATTTGAGAAAGTTGAAGTTGCAGGTTCTGGATTTATAAATCTTTTTCTTTCAAAAGAGTTCTATATAGAGCTCTTAAAGAAAATTGTAAATACAGAATTTTATCTGTCTGATATTGGTAAAGGGGAAAAAATCCTTCTTGAGTATGTTTCTGCAAACCCAACAGGTCCCCTGCACGTAGGACACGGAAGGGGAGCAGTTGTGGGAGATGTGCTTTCAAAGATTATGGAAATAGCAGGCTATAAAGTGGAGAGGGAGTTTTACATTAACGATGCAGGAAGACAGATAAAACTTCTTGGTATCTCTGTTTATTATAGAATGCAAGAACTTGCAGGAAGAAAACTTACTCTACCAGAAGATGCATATCGTGGAGAATATATTGTTGAGATAGCAAAAGAACTTATGTTAGCTCATCCTGAACTTATTGATATGGAAGAAGATAAGGCGATTGAGATTATTGCAAACTACGCAAAAGAAACTTTACTTAAAGAGATAAAAGAAACGCTCAGTAAACTTAAGGTTGAATTTGACAGATGGTATAGTGAAAAAAGTTTATACAGTTCTGGGAAAGTTGATGAAGTTCTTAGAAAACTTCAGGATAAGGGACTTGTTTACGAAAAAGATGGAGCACTATGGCTTAAAACTTCTCTTTTTGGAGATGATAAAGACAGGGTTGTTAAGCGTTCAAATGGAGAATACACCTATTTCGCTTCAGATATTGCATACCACTACGACAAAATAGAGCGAGGATACGATAAAGGAATAGATATATGGGGAGCGGACCATCATGGCTATATTCCAAGAGTGAAAGCTGCAATTGAAGCTCTCGGACAGTCGGCAGACTGGCTTGAAGTTATATTGGTTCAGCTTGTTAAACTGTTTAAACATGGAAAAGAAGTTAAAATGTCAAAAAGAGCCGGAAATTTTGTCACTCTTGACTGGCTTATTGAAGAAGTTGGGGTAGATGCTGTAAGGTTTTTCTTTCTTACAAAAAGACACGATACACCGCTTGATTTTGATATTGACCTTGCAGTTTCAGAAAAAAGCGAAAATCCCGTCTATTATGTGCAGTATGCTCACGCGAGAATATCCAGCATCCTTGATAAGGCATCTGAAGCCGGTCTATCTCCTTCAGAAGATCATCTTGGGCTTATAAAAGATGATGAGTTTGACCTGATAATCAAATGTTACGGCTTAAAAACAACTCTTGAAAATGCAGCGGTGAAAAGAGAACCTCACCTTCTTCCATACTATCTTATTGACCTTGCATCTTCATTTCATAAATATTACAACAAAAACAGAGTTATAGATAATGACAATCCGGAACTTTCTTCTGCAAGGCTTTATATTGTTAAAGCTGTGAAAAGAGTTATAAAAATAGGACTTGATATATTAAACGTTAATGCTCCAAGGAGGATGTAAAAATGGAGGGGAACAAAAAGCTTTACTACATTTTGATGGGAGCGGCTGTTGTTTTATTAACAGCATCCTACGGTGTTGGTTTTTATGTAGGAAGAGATACAGGGTATTCAGAAGCAAAAAAGGAGTTTGAAATTGAAAAGAAAAAGCTTCTTAAAACTATTGCTTCTTTAACTCCCCTATCAAGGCCAAAGCCTGAAGAAAAAGTGGTCGTTGTTAATGCAAAACCTGAAGAAAAAAAGTCTGAAGAGAAGAAGACTCAAACAGAAAAAGAAGCAACCACTGAAGTTAAAACAGTGAAACCGGAAACTTCTGAAAAGAAACAAAACAGTGCAGAAAAGCAAGCTGAAATAGCAAAGAAAGAGGAAAAACAGATTAATAAACCTTCCGTGAAAACAGAAAAAGTTTCTACCAAAAAGAATTACTTTATTCAGGTTGGAATCTTTAGAAGTGAGGTAAATGCAAAGAAACTTGTTAAAAAACTATCTCAGAAAGGTATTCCAGCCACTGTAGATAGGTGGAAAGGTTACTACAGGGTTAAAACCCAGATGCTTACTCAGGATGAAGCTAAAGCTCTTCTGAAAAGGTTAAAGGAAGAGATGAAGCTTTCTGGGATTGTAAAAAGGAGGTAATTCTTGATAGATACACATGCTCATCTTCATTTTCCACAGTATGATAAAGATAGAGATAAAATAATAGAAGAATGCAACCAGAAACTTGATGCGGTTGTTACTGTAGGTTGCAATTTTGAAGACAGTAAGAAAGCTTTGGCTTTAGCAGATTCCAATTATAAAATTTACGGTACTGCTGGAATTCATCCTCACGATGCAGTCAATTATGATTTAAATATTAAAGAAAGTTTGAAGAATCTTTTACAACATGAGAAAACTGTTGCCGTAGGAGAAGCAGGACTTGATTTTTACAGAAATCTGTCTCCGAAAGAAAAGCAGGAAGAGATTTTTAGATTACAGATTGAACTTGCAAGAGAGTTTGAAAAACCGATTGTAATTCATACAAGAGAAGCTTCTACTGAAATGTCAGAATTTATCAAAACTGAAATGGAAGGAGTGAAAGGAATAATTCACTGCTTTAACGGTGATAAGGAACTGCTTGAAACCGCTTTGAAACACGGATTTTTTATCTCTTATGCTGGCCCTGTAACCTATCCTAAGAATGAATTTTTAAGAGAGACGCTAAAGAATGTTCCATCATCAAGACTTCTTGTTGAAACCGATGCCCCTTACCTTTCTCCACAAAAATTCAGAGGAAAGAGAAACCATCCTGTTTATGTGGCCTATACGATCAAAACTATAGCCGAATACCTTGGACTTAACTTTTCAGATGTTGACCGTATAACAACTGTAAACGCTAAGAGAATTTTTAACCTTCCAATGACAAAAGAGGAAAAATCTCCAAAACTTGTTTATAAAGTTAGGAATACTCTTTATATCAACCTTACAACAAAATGTCCATGTCACTGCACTTTCTGTTTCAGGGGAAAAGAAGATTATGTGCTTGGTTATAACCTTAACCTTGATAGAGAACCGATAGCGGAAGAGTATATGTATAGAATTAAAAATCCAGGAATTTACGATGAGTTAGTATTTTGCGGTTATGGAGAGCCTTTTGAGAGATTTGATGCCCTTTGTAAGATTGCAGAATGGATAAAAAAGATGGGGGCAAAAAAGGTAAGAGTAAATACCAACGGACTTGGATATCTGATTACAAATGATAAAAAAATTCTTGACAAACTAAAAGGTCTGGTGGATTCCTTTAATATCAGTATTAACGCTTCCACTCCTGAAGAGTATTACAAAATTGTCAGGCCGTCTTTTGGAAAAGGAAGTTTTGAAAGTGTGTTAAAATTCATTCAAGATGCGAAAAAAGCTGGATTTGAAGTTGTCATTTCCGCCGTTGATATAGAAGACTTTGACAAAAATGCATTTATTCAATTTGCAAAAAAACTCGGTGTCAACTGGAAAATAAGAAACTGGAAAGTTATTTAACGGAGGCAGCTGGAAATGGCTGGAATTGTTAGGTTTGGTATTTCAATAGATGAAAAGCTCCTTGAGAGATTTGATGAATACATAGAAAAAAAGGGATACGTAAGTCGTTCAGAAGCTGTCAGGGATCTTATAAGAAATGCTTTAATAGAGGAATCTGTAGGAGAGGATAAGGAAGTTTTCGGAACTATTACTATTGTTTTTGACCACCACCAGAAAGAGCTTGAGGATAAACTTACTGATATAGAACATGACCATATGAACAATATAGTTTCCTCTCTTCACGTTCATATAGACCATCATCATTGTATGGAAACAATTGTTGTTAAGGGAAAAGCAAGTGAAATCAGAGCACTTGCAGATAGGATAATAAGCCAGAAGGGAGTTAAACACGGTAAACTTGTTGTTACCGGTATAGAGCCTTGATTTTGTGTAACCTCTAACCATATTTATTTCATCAGAAATCAAGGAGGTTTCAAAATGGCTGGACATTCCAAATGGGCAAATATTAAACATAAAAAAGCTGCGCAGGATGCGAAAAGAGGAAAAATCTATACAAAACTTGCCCGTGAGATAACAGTTGCAGCAAGAGAAGGTGGTGGTGACCCTGAGTTTAATCCGAGACTTAGAACCGCTATTGAGAAAGCAAAAAAATTTAACATGCCAAAGGAAAATATAGAAAGAGCTATCAAAAGAGGAACAGGCGAGATAGCTGGAGAAACCTATGAGGAAGTAACCTATGAGGGATACGGTCCCGGGGGAGTAGCAATCATAGTTAAGTGTTTAACCGACAACAGAAATAGAACAGCTTCTGAAGTAAGGCATGCATTCTCAAAACATGGTGGAAATCTTGGAACTTCTGGATGTGTATCATGGATGTTTGAGAGAAAAGGCGTTATCACGGTTTCAGCTGAAGGGCAGGATGAAGAATCTGTAATGATGGTTGCCATAGATGCAGGAGCTGAAGATTTTGTTGCTGAAGATGGCACATTTATCATTTACACACAGCCATCAGACCTTGAAACTGTTAAAAAAGCGCTGGAAGAGGCCGGGATAAAAATAGAGGAAGCCAAACTTGACCTTATACCTCAAACCACAACAAGGGTGGAAGGTGAAACGGCACAAAAAGTTTTGAAACTGCTTGAACATCTTGAAGATCTTGATGATGTTCAGGAGGTATATTCAAACTTTGATATGCCTGAAGAGGTCCTCAATAATGCATAAATACATAGCTGCGACAATTTTCTCTTTATTGCTTTCTTCTTCAGCAATTGCTGTAGATATCAATTCAGTTGTAAAAAAAGAGTCATTTGCACTTTTAAAAGACCAGTTTGGTGTTGAGATAAGGGAAAGTAGTTCTTCGTCTGTTCTTGATATTCCATGGAATGAACCTGGAGTTCAGTTCTGGTTGCAGTATTACAATAATGGAATGAATAGATTGAAGCTCGTTCAGCAAATTAAAAGATATGAGATGTTTCTCCCTTATGTATTACCTGTTATTAAGGAGGAAGGAGTTCCTGAAATCCTTGCATATCTTCCTATTATAGAAAGCAATGGAAACCCAGCTGCTGTGTCAAGAGCAGGGGCAGCAGGATTGTGGCAGCTTATGCCAAGAACGGCAAGACTTTATGGGCTCAGAGTGAACAGATACATAGATGAGCGTTTTGACATAGAAAAATCAACAAAAGCGGCTGTAAAATACCTTAAAAACCTTTATAAAATTTTTGGAAGATGGGATCTTGCAATAGCCGCCTATAATGCGGGACCGGGGAAGATAAACAGGCTTTTAAAGAAATATAACACAAATTCTTTCTGGGATCTGGCTAAACTTCCTGATGAAACTCTCAATTACGTTCCTAAATTTTACGCTGTTGCTCATCTTATAAATTCTGGAAAAATAAAAGTTGCAAAGAATGAACGTGAGCTTTTAAAAATAAAGATTCTCTCCAAAACAAGTTTATATACCATTTCACGTAAGTTAAAAGTGAAATACTCCCTTCTTAAAACATATAACAAACAATACCGTTCAGGAGTTGTTTATCCACACAGGTATGTTTACATTCCCTCTTTTGCCATCAGAAACAGGACATTTCTTGCAAAGGCAAAGGACGCAAAAATCTTCATTTATAGACCTTATAAAACGGAAAAAGTTACAAAAATTGCCAGAAAATTTGGTACAGATATAAAAACCATGAAAGTGATTAATAGAATTAAAGGGAAATATGTTTATAAAGGTCAGGTGCTTATAATTGTTGCTTATAATGCAGATAAGGAGAATGTGGCAATAAGATGAACAATACAGTGAAACCCACAGATACTGTTATTTTTTATGATAGAGAGAAAAACAAAAAGTATTTTATAAATCTTTCTATTACTCCGAAATTTGGAACAGAAAACGGAGTTATAGAAACCAAAGATGTAATAGGTATTGAATATGGTAGCGAAGTGAAAACCCACAAAGGATATCCTTACCTTATCTTACCTGCAACCCTTTACGATTTTATAATGTATAAACTTAACAGACTAACCCAGATAGTTTACCCGAAAGATGCTGCCTATATAGCTTTACGTCTTGATGTGAAGCCTGGAGATAAAATTATTGAAAGTGGCGTCGGAAGTGGTGCAATGACAGCCATATTTGCTCATATTGTTGGTCCTTCAGGAAAGGTTATTTCCTATGAAAAAAGAGAAGAATTTATCAAAAATGCAACTTCAAATCTGAATAAATTAGGTTTTCTTGATAGAGTTGAAATAAAGCACAGAGACATTTCTGAAGGTTTTGACGAAGATGATGCGGATGCTGTTTTTCTTGATGTAAGAGAACCGTGGCTTTATCTTCATCATGCCTATAGCGCTCTTAAAAAAGGTAGAATGCTTGGAATTCTTATTCCTACTGTAAATCAAATTATAGAAACTCTAAAAAAACTTGAAGAACTTTCTTTTATAGATATTGAGGTTCTTGAAATTTTATTAAGACATTATAAAACAGTTCCAGAAAGATTAAGGCCAGAGGACAGAATGCCTGCTCACACAGCATTCCTTATTTTTGCCCGTAAAGTTTAGATTCAGTAAAAAATTTTTCATACAAAATCGTAAGAAAAAATGAAACAGTTATCGCAAGTATTACCCTGATTCCTATCATAACAAATCCGTTGGCTCCAAAAAGCATAAAAAGAGCAGGATCTTCAATTATTGCATGGGATATTAAAAGAAATGTTGCTACAAAAAAGATATTCTTACTTTTTAAGTTTCCCGATCGAAACTCACTTATTAAAATTCCAGCTCCATAGGTTATACCGAGAAAAAGACCTATAAATATGGGGAATGATGTGTTCACCTTTTCCTGATATTTTTTTATGAAAGGTAAAGACTTAGAAAAGTTTATAAAGAAAATAATTATAGAAATTAGGACAACTATTTTAAAAGATAGCGTTGTTGCTTTTGTTATTGAAGATACTATCATTTTACTAAAACTATTAAATCTTGAAAGCTCTATAGCTGAATTTGTATTTATGTTAGAAGAAAAACTAAACGGGATAAAAGTAACAAGTAAAGCACCTATAAAAGCAGTAAAAACTCTCAAAGCTATAGAGTAGAACACAGAAATTTCCAACTTTTTCATAATTGCAGATTCAATTAATATAGCATGAGCTATTCCAAGAAAAACTCCTATAATGGTCCATTGATATGGTGAGAGATTTAAAGGTGCAAGGAAGGCAACAGCTGCATAGATGTTAAAAAGCATTCCTGCAGCTATACCTACTGCGCTTTCAGGTGGAAGGTGTAAAATTCCTGTTACAGGTTCAAATATAAAAGATATCTTATTTAGGATGTTAAAATAGAAAAGCACATCTGCAAGTATGTAAAGGGGGAAGATCAGCTTTATTATGAAAATAGATGTTTTAAATGCAAGGAGCAATGTTTCTCTAATATTTATCATTAAGACACTCCAGAACTTATGATTTAATTAAAGTTAAGATGTGCAAGATGTAAGTCAAGTAGAGATTTTTTTCTGAAATTTTAGAGATTGGAGCCCGAAATGGGCTCCAAAAAAAATTTATTCAGTTTCTATATTAACTTCATATATAGCTGTTGTTCCACTTTCTTCAAAAGATACTATAAGTAAAGGCTTTCCGTTTGGAGATTTATCAGCAGGCACAAAAGTTATTCCTTCCGGTGCTTTGTTACCTTTTGTAAACTCAGGTAGATAATAAACAAATTGAGGATTTTCAGGGTCAGAGATATCGTAAACAACTATTGAACACTGTCTTTCAAGAGCTATAAATGCGTATATTTTGCCGTTTATCTCTCCTATAGCAACTCCTTCAGGTTCAACACCTTTATTTCCACTTCTTCCATCCATTTCTCCATCGTCATGGTTGAACAGTTCAGGCTCCTTCGCTTTAACTATTTTGCTTAACTCATCACCGCTATCCCAGACAAGATTTCCGCTTTCATCCCAGATAGCGAAGCTTCTTCCGCCAAAAGCGTAAAGCTCTTCGTATTCTCCATCATTATCAGTATCTCCAAGATCGGTCATCACTTTCAGGTCGTTATCGTCTTCATAATCGGCTGCTATTGAGCTGTCTAAATCGATTTTTTTTATTTTTTCTTCATCAGAATATCCATCATAATCTCTACCGTCTCCTTCGTTGGCGGTAACAAGATAAGTTTTCCCATCAACAATGTAAGTAGCTATTCCATCCGGTTGGTAAAGTGCAAATAATCCATTGAAGTTTTTCATCTCTATTTTGCCGTTTTCTTCAATATCTATTGTGTAATTACCAGGTGTATAGCTTTTTCTACCAAGTGACTTAACATAATCAATCGCAAGATTTCCAAGGTCTATCTTTGCTATAGCATTATTTTCCTGTAATGTAACATAAGCGTAATTCCCACTTACTGCTACATACTCAGGCTCAAGGTCTTTTGTTTGATTATCACTTGGTGTTCCTCCGAGCCTTACAGGTGTTCCGTCATCTGCTGGTGTTAAAGTAATATTTCCAAAATCTAATTCTGTGTAGCTATAATCTGATGTGTTAATTATTCCAACAGTTCCCTCAGGATCAAAAGTATAATCGTCGTTTGGTTCTCCTTCGTTGGCAACAATAATTTTACTTCCATCCTCATTAAAAGTTACCATATCAGGTAGATAACCTACTTCTATCTCTTTTTTGAAGTTTCCATCAACATCAAAAATTACAATTTTCCCTCTTTCCTGCTTTGAATCATCTGTAGCATCGACAACTTCAATAGCTACCGCAACTTTCCCGTTTTTAACAGCTACTGAATTTATTCCATCACCGTAAGCTGTAATGTCTATACTTTTTATTAAAGTAGGAGATGTGATGTTTGAAACATCAAAAATGTCAAGAGTATCATTTGCACCGTTTGTTACAAAGAGTCTTTTAGTATCAGCATCATAAGCATTAATTTCACTACTGCTTTCAGTACCGTTGATTGTGGAAAGGAGTTTTAATGTGTCACCAGTAAACTTTTGTATTGGTTTTTCTTCTAATGGAAGTGCCTCAAGTTCTTTTCCTTCAGCATTAAGTGCTTTAATGTAATCTATAAATGTCTCAGCGTATCCAAAATATGTATCTGTTCCACCTCTTTCAGACAACACTTCACCAAAAGTTATATATCCGTCTTTTCCACTTGCAATATAACTGTTTGTTACAACCTTATACATTTTGCTTTCATCTATCGCTTGCCATTCTCCGGTAACTCTATCCATTATTTCAAGATTTGAAATTCTCTGGTTTTTAGGTTGGGATAAGTCAACTTCATATCTTATTCCATAGGCATAAGGGAATGAACCTGTGGAACCGCCATTGTCTTCAAAGTTTGTAATTGCATCTTCAAGCACCTGCTTAATTTCAGCACCTGTCATTTCAAGTGTATAAAGGGTATTGCTGAAAGGTAGTAAATCATAAACTTCACCTACGGTAATATTTCCCTCATCTATAGCTATTCTTACACCGCCGGCATTTTGAATAGCAAGATCGGCATCGTCAACTTTCTCATAGAAAGATTTAGCAACTAATGGAGCTATCTCGCTTCCGTGTTCATTTAATTCACTTACTCCGTCGTACTTATCTCCTGGAATTCTATTGTGCCCTAAAAATTCTTTTGAAACTCCTATTGTTAAGTTTTTAAGCTCATTAATCTGCTGGGAATACTTATCAAGAACAGCTTGAGCCGTAGGATCAGGATCAACAATTTCCAACTTTCCATTACTATTATTTATTATTTCTATTATCTTTGCTCTGGTTTCGTTATCCACTTCAGTTTTATTTCCATCAGCATCTTTCTGTAAGAAAGTATCTCCAAGTAGGATGGTATCAGTACCGGAACATTGAATAACTTTTCCTTCTCTATCAAACTCGACATCCAGTTTTCCAACAGCATAAGAATACTGCCATGCGGAAGCTATACATGCTTTAGTTCCGTCTTCCCTTTCAATCACAATCGGATAAGAATTAAATTGAGAAGATAATCCATAATCTGTATAATTTCCAAGTAAAGAGTGAGAGTCTCCATCAATAATTACATCAACATCATCAAGCTCTTTTGCAAGATTTATATCATTTTCCATACCAAAGTGACTGACAAGAACTATTTTATTTATCCCTTGTTCTTTTAATTCTTCTATATATTTTTCTGCAGTTTCTTTTTCATCAAGGAAATCAATGTCGTCACCGGGATTTGAGGAATCGTGGGTTTTTTGAGCATACCCAATACCGATAATTCCTATTTTTTCTCCATTCCTTTCAACAATTTTGTAGGGCTTCCAGTAACCATTCAACACGCTACTTTCTTGAGGTACTATGTTGGCACTTACTACTGTTGCGTTAAGCTTATCAAGGTAACTTTTTAACCCTTCATTTCCATCATCAAATTCATGATTTCCAATAGTTATTGCATCCCAGTCAATCAGGTTTAAAAGTTCTGCTGTTGCATTTCCTTTAAATAAAACATAGTAAAGAGAACCTACAATTGTATCCCCTGCATTTAAAACAACAGCATTTGGAGAAGTTTCTCTCAATTCTTTTATTTTTGCTATTGCTCTTGGAAGTCCCCCCATTTCCACATAGGTTTTTGTGCCATTTAGATAAAGGCTGAAACTTTCTTCATCGAGGTGGGAATGAATGTCGTTCATGTGGACGAAAGTAACTTTAAAATTTTCAGAAGTTTCGGTAGTAGTTGTTGAAGTATCACTTCCACCGCCACAGCTTCCAACTAAGATAAGACCTGACAATAAGACAGGAATATAAAATTTTTTCGATCGCATTCTGGCAACCTCCTTAAAAAGTTTTGAAGTTGCCAGAATGATAGTAATTTGGTGCTGAAAATTAGTAAAGATTGTTAAGGATTAAAGTATAGAATTTCCAAATTAGATTAGAGTAGTTATAGATTTTCTTTAAGTTTTTTTACCTTTTTATCCATGGTTAAATTCACATCCCTTCTCTCATCTATTCTTATTGTTGTCATCACCCTTAATGCACCTTTTTCAAAAGGGCGTTTATGAATTTTAAGAGCAAGAGCCATTAATTCTTCCACGTCTCCCTGGACAATTACCCCCATAGCAGTTAGCTGAAAGTTGTATCCTTCCTCTTTTAAAATTTTATAGGCATAAGATACAAACTCACTTACACACGGATTTCCTGTTCCTACAGGAACAACTGAAATTTCCATTACAGCCATTACTCTTCCTCATCAAATATGTATTTTAGAAGTTTCTCAAGCTCTCTCTTCTGCTGTGGAGAGTATGGAGAGTTCTCTTCTTTTAGCTTGATTAAACATGCTTTTTCAATTATCTCTTTCGTAACGAATATAGGAGCTCCTGTTCTAACTGCTATGTTTATAGAATCACTCGGTCGGGCATCAATTTTAACAATTTCCCCATCTTTTCTTTTTATAAATATAGAAGCAAAATAAATCCCTTTATCAAACTGATTAATAACAACCTTTTCCACTTCACCATCAAGAGATGCTATTACATTACAGATGAGGTCATAAGGGAAAGGTCGTGGTGGAACAGCTCCAAGTAAGCAGTTTTCGAGAAGCTCAGCTTCATAATCTCCTATCCAGATGGGTATTGCAAAGTTTTCATCTGTATTTCCAAGAATTATCATCGGCAGACCAGTAAACTTGTCATGTGTGACACTTATAACCGATACCTCTACCATCTCTACACTCCTGCAGGTTGTTTTATTTTCCCGATTAAATAAAATGGCGTAACTTCATCTATCTCAACCGTTATCAGTTTACCTATTAAAGAATCATCTCTATCTATAATTGCAATTTTGTTTGTTCTTGTTCTTCCTGTTAACTTATCAGGATTGTTGGAACTTATCCCTTCAACAAGAATTTCAACATCTTCCCCTTTAAGTTTTTCATTTTTCTTAAGAGCTTGTTTTTTGAGAATTTCGTTAATTATTCTGAGCCTTCTGTTTTTTTCCTCTTTTGAAACATCATCTTTAAACTTAAAGGCTTTTGTCAAAGGTCTTGGAGAATACTCGAAAACAAATGCCTGGTCGTATTTGACACTCTCTATCAGGCTTACTGTTTCTTCAAAATCTTTCTCAGTTTCACCCGGAAATCCAACTATAAAGTCCCCTGAAATAGCTATATCAGGTACTTCTGTTTTGAGCATATCTATTTTTTCAAGATACTCTTCCCGTGTATAACCTCTGTTCATTTTTTCAAGTATTCTGTTTGACCCGCTCTGAGGAGGAAGATGAACATATTCACACACCTTTGGAATTTCTTTAATAGCTTTAACTATTGAATAATCAAAACCTGCAGGATGAGATGTTGTAAATCTAATTCTTTCAATTCCATCAACTTCAGCCACCATATAAAGAATATCTGACAGAGTATATTTATCATATTTATAAAAATCAACATTCTGACCTAAAAGATGAATCTCTTTAACTCCTCTGGCAGCAAGACCTTGAACTTCCTTAAGAATTTCTTCTGGCGGAACACTTCTTTCCCTGCCTCTTACATAAGGCACTATACAGTAAGTGCAGAACCTATTGCAACCCCTCTGGATAGTTACATACCCTATGTAAGGATTGTTAAGATATGGAGAGATTGAAGGGATTATTTTTCCTTCATCTTCAAAATAGTGGTTTACTATCTCTTTAACTTTTTCTCCTTTAATAGCTTTTTCAAGAAACTCGGAAACTTTAAAGAAATTGAACGTTCCCATAAGAATATCAACGTAAGGATACTTATTCACTATATAATCTGCATCCTTTTGAGGAACACATCCTGTTACAACTACAACAGCTTCAGTTTTTTTCTTTTTTATCTTTTTAAGCTCACCTATAAAGCTAAACGCTTTGTTATCAGGTTTTGCCCTTACACTACAGGTATTTACAACTATAACATCTGCCTCTTCAATGGAATCGGTTTTAACATATCCATTTTCCGCCAGAATACCGGCTATCTTTTCAGAATCATTTACGTTCATTTGACAACCAAAAGTTTTAATAAAAAACTTTTTCATCTTGCTTCACACACCCTATCAACTATTGCTTCAGGAGGATATATGTAAAACTCAACTCTTCTATTCAAGGCTCTTCCTTCCACAGAACTGTTTGGTGCTATAGGATTCTTATCTCCGCACCCTTTTGCAAGTATATTACCACTGCTTATTCCAAGTCTTTGCAAATAACTTCTAATAACTTCAGCCCTCTTTTCTGTAATATAGGAATTAAACTGCGCGCTGCCACTATTATCAAAGTAAGTTGCGATTACTATCAGATATTTCCCAAAATTTTTTGCTAAGCTATCAAGAAGCTTTGTATTTTTAATATTTTCTCTGTTAATTTCAAAAATGTATGAGTCTTTAACAACTATCCTGACTTTGTCAGGTTCTTCAAAAAGAACAAACTTTCTATTTTTTATCTCAACTGGAAACATTGGATATACAGGAACAACCTCAACTCCCGTTTCTTTTTTAAAATTTTCAACCTCTTTTTTCAAA
The DNA here is from genome assembly GCF_900188395.1 of Desulfurobacterium atlanticum. Taxonomy (NCBI): domain Bacteria; kingdom Pseudomonadati; phylum Aquificota; class Aquificia; order Desulfurobacteriales; family Desulfurobacteriaceae; genus Desulfurobacterium; species Desulfurobacterium atlanticum. The sequence goes on from NZ_FZOB01000014.1 coordinate 22,003, forward strand.
ACATAATCTGTAAGTTTAAATTTTGGAGACTGGTGAATTGAATTTTTAAGAACCTTCACAGTTAAAGGTTCTGCAGGTTTTTTTGACTTTACCAATTGCTTCTTTTCTAAAGGTTTCTCAGGTGCAACATTTTCTTTTTTCACTTCCGTTTGATATTTTTCTGGTTTAGCTGGAATCACTGTTTCTGTTTGCTTAACACATCCTGAAATAGAAACTGCCGTTGATACTACAAACAATAATGGTAAAATTTTAATCCTCACAAATCCCTCCAGTGAGAAATAGCTGTAATTAATTTAAAACTTTATAGGGAGGATATCAATGGAGATAAGAGAAATTGCACAGAAAGCAAAGAAAGTGAGCTTTGGCTTAACAAGCATATCAACAGAAATCAAAAACAGAACTCTCTTGACTGCTGCAAAGTTAATTGATGAAAAAAGAGCGTTAATTAAAATGGAAAATGAGAAAGATTTAAAAACAGCCGAAGAGAAAGGTTTATCTAAAGCAATGATAGACAGACTCCTGCTTAACGACAAGAGAATTAAAGGAATGATTGATGTTCTTTACGATGTTGCCAAAATGGAAGATCCTGTTGGTTCTGTTATAAAAATGTGGAAACGGCCTAACGGATTGAAAATAGGTAAGATGAGAGTTCCCCTTGGAGTTGTAGGAATAATATATGAGTCAAGACCAAATGTTACTGTGGAGGCAGCATCCCTTTGCATAAAAAGTTCAAACGCAATAATCTTAAAAGGTGGAAAGGAAGCTATAAATTCTAACAGGATTCTTGTTAACATTTTAAAGGAAGCTGCTGACATAGAAGGTTTTCCTCCTGAAGCTATCCAGTTTGTTGATTCAACAGATAGGAGTGTTGTGAAAGAGATGGTTCAGCTTGATGAATATATAGATGTGATAATACCAAGGGGTGGTGAAGGCCTCATAAGATTTGTAGCTGAAAATTCCCGCATTCCTGTTATAAAACACTATAAAGGTGTATGCCATGTGTATGTTGATAAATTTGCAGATTTAGAGAAAGCGTGGGACATCTGCTTTAATGCTAAAGTCCAAAGACCTGGCGTGTGCAACGCGATGGAAACGATGCTTGTTCACAGTGAAATAGCAGACGGCTTCATGCCTGAGATGATAAGAAGATTTAAGAAAGCAGGAGTTGAACTGAGAGGTTGTGAAAGAGCAAGAAGTTATGACAGTAAATATATCAAGCCAGCTACAGAAGAGGACTGGTATGCCGAATACCTTGACCTTATTTTAGCTGTTAGAATAGTTGATTCTCTTGAAGAAGCTATAAACCATATCAACACTTACGGTTCTCACCACAGTGATGCAATCGTTACAGAAAATTACACAAATGGAATGAGATTTTTAAGTGATGTTGACTCTGCTGCCGTTTACATAAACGCTTCAACAAGATTTACAGACGGAAATGTGTTTGGGCTTGGAGCGGAGATGGGAATTTCAACAGATAAAATTCATGTAAGAGGACCTATGGGACTTGAAGATTTAACAATTCCAAAATACATAATTTTTGGTGATGGTCAGGTAAGGGAGTAATTTATGAGAGAACAGATATTTAACTATATATTTCTTTTTTTAATTGCAGTATTTCTTATAAACATTTTCATCTGGGTTCCTGTAACCCTTTACAAAAAATTTAAAGGTAAGAAATGAAAGAGGCTCTTTTTGGAGGAAGCTTTAATCCTGTTCACATAGGACATCTCGTAATTGCACGGGATGTCCTTGAATCTTTTGGCTTTGACAAAATTGTTTTTGTTCCTGCTAAAATTCAGCCGTTAAAAGGTAAACTTTCCCTTCCTTCCTCTTTAAGGTTAAAGCTCCTTGAAACAGCAACAGCAGATATTGAATATTTCTCTGTGTGGGATTATGAAATCAGGAAAGACGGAGTCTCCTACACGGTTGATACTTTAAAAGAGTATGTAAGGATAAAAGGGAAACAACCTGTCTTTATTATGGGTGGTGATTCCTTTAGCTCTTTACATTTATGGAAATCTCCAGAGAAAATTCTTGAGATAGCAAAGATAATTGTTGTCAAAAGACCCGGAAGAGAGATTGATATTAGCAAACTGCTTGGTGAAATAGGTGTAAAGAAAGTTGTTAAATTCTCAACCGTTAAAGAGAAAAACTCTTTAAGCGAGGCCGATATATTTGTTCTTGACGGCAGATTGATTGAAATAAGCTCCACCGAAATAAGAAAACGTCTTGAAGAGAAAAAAGATATTAGATTTCTTGTTCCAGATAGGTGTATTTCTTTACTAAAACAGTTTTATTCCTGATTAAAAAGGATGGATATTAACATGAAGCCATTATCGGAAGAGATTTTAAAAGCGATAGAGAATAAAAAAGAAAAAATAGCTCTTAAAGAAGGTAGCTATAAGTTGGACGGTTTAATTAAACTAAAATCTTCTTTAAAAATAAAAGGAGAAGGAAAAGATAAAACTGTTATTGAAATAGACATTCTTTTTTCGGGTAATCATCAAGTTGAAATTCAAGATACTACCTTAAAGGTAAGAAGATTTATTTCCAATAAAAATATCAGAACAGAAAATGCTGACTTCATCTGTGATGAAACAATAACTTCCATAGCCACATCTGTTGAAGAATTTAAAAAACTATTAAAAGAAAAAACCGACCAAATATGGCTGACAGAAGGGATATTCAAAGTTGATAAACTTTACATTCGTTCAAATCTAATTGGGGAAGGTAAGGATAAAACAAAAATAGTGGCAGAAGAATCAGTGGTGGAAAATGTTACACTTGAATCTTTAACCTTAGAAGCAGAAACTTTCACGGAAAAGGAAAAATTCAAGTCCAAAGATATCAATCTTGCATTTAGAACACTTCTTATTAAAAAAGATTTCCTTGAAAAAGAAGTGGACGATAGATTTTTAAAACATCTTAAAGTGGACAAAGATGGAACTTTGTATGCTTCTGATGGTTATTTCCTTTATGCTTTAAATAAAGCTAAAACTTTAAAATGGAAATTTCCTTTGGAGCATATTAATAGCTCTTTTAAAGTCAAATATCCTGAAAACCTGAAAGTCCTGTTAAAAATCGTATTTAAAGAATGCAAATCTTTTTCTAAACGGAAATTGGAAGAATTAACAAAGAAAATACTTCCAGATGAAAAAGATTCTCTTGAATCCATTATTGGAGATGTGTTTGCGTCAAAAAATACTGAACATATTAAATATCTTTTTAAAAGGTTAAAACAACATAACTTTTATGAACTTGAAATTTCTAAAATTTTTGATTGGGAGACCTGTTTTAAGGATAAAGCCAGAATAAGTATTGGTGATGACGGTACAATCTATATTTTTCCAAGCTCCTATGCTTTTGCTATAAATCCAGATGGTTCTCCTAAGTGGAAAAACAATAGAGAACTTCTTAGAGATTTCTTTTTCTATATTGTTACTAAAGATACAATTTACTATTCAAGCAGATTTCTTCAAACATTGGCACTTAATTTAGACGGTTCTATTAAATGGAAGTTTAAGCACGATAAAGATGAAGAAATCAGAAAGTTGGAAATCGATTCTGAAGGCACTCTTTATGTCGTTACTGAAACATTACTATATGCTGTAAATCCTGACGGTTCCTTAAAATGGAAATTTAGTCCACAATTTCAAGAACCTGAGTTTCATATCTCTTTCACCGGAGATCAAATAATTTCTGAAGATATAATATTTGACTTTAAAATCCTTGAAAAGGATAAAAAGAAAACAATTTATATATGCACAAGAAAATTTCTTTACTCTATAGATTCTACAGGTAGAGTAAACTGGCAGTTTAAGATTGAAAACGGAAAACTTCCCACAAAATTGGAAATAGATAGAAAAAATAACACCGTTTATCTTCTTTCTTTTAATGACGGGATTTATGCTCTTAACTTTGATGGATTACTGAAATGGAGGTTTAAAGAAGAAAGCTCAAAGAGTAATTACTTTGGTACATCCTGGGAATACATGCTACTTGGAAATGATGGAACTGTTTATACAACAGATACATTATCAGTTTACTCTATTGATTCTGAAGGATTTGTAAAATGGAAATTTTCTCCAGGCAAAGAAGATAGTATTGAAAGAATAGGAAAAATAGAGTTTAAAGATGATGGAAAGCTATTCGTTCTCACTAACGACAAACTATACCTTTTAAAAAATGACGGTCATGTAAAATGGGAATTTCAACCTTCAATAAAAGAGCATGAATATCTTCAAAATTTAACAATTTTAAATAAAGATGCCGTGGCAGTTTTGATAAAAAAAGCCAACGAAAGTTCCTATTTATCAGAAAGCTTTGACTCATTTTCAAGCTATGTAATTTATACTGATACTGATTTTTAAATGTTTTAACAAGAATTAGCGAATTTAAATCCCGATTTTTTCATTTAAAACTTTGCCTTTTGGGTTAAATGGGGATATTCCTGTTCAGGAATGATGCAACGCCATCTGAGGGTGTTTGAAAATTCTCATTTGTCTCTAAAAGATATTGAGATTCTTCGGCTGCAAAGCAGCCTCAGAATGATGATGAAAGTCATCCTGAGGGCAAAGCCCGAAGGATCTCTTAAAGTTAATAGCATTTTTCAAACACTCTCGCGCTATCTGGACAAAATTTAGAACTCTTGATAAAATTTATAAAAATATGTTTTAGAGTGGGAAAAGGCGTGAGATTAAAGCTAACATTTGAAGCACCAGGGGGATTAAAACTTCCTTTCCATTACCATTATATTTTGCAGGGATTTGTTTTGCATAACATTTCTCGCCCTCTGGCAGAGTTTATTCATTCTGTCGGGTATGGGAACGGTAATAAGGTTTACAAACTACTTACTTTTTCTAATTTGTATGGCAAAAACAAGGTTTTTAAAAGAGAGAAACAGATATTTTTTCCACAAAGTTTCCACTTCTATATATCAAGCTACGATTTAAACGTTTTATCAGATATTGTAAAACAGCTAATAGGAGCGAGAAATTTAAACATTGCAGGACAGGAAGTTTTTTTATCTTCTATAGAATCTTTTGAAGAATCTATTATAACGGAAAGAGTAATATTGAAAACACTTTCTCCAATAACAGTTCATGAAACAATAAACGGTAAAACTGTATATTACAATCCATATCAAGAAAAATTCTATCAACTTCTAATAAGAAATTTAATAAGCAAGTATAGTGTTATTACAGGACAAGCTTTTTCTGATAGCATAGAAATTTTGCAGATCAAAAATTCAAAATACAGGAAAGTTATAACTTTTTATAAAAATAACTTCGTGATAGAGGCATGGAAAGGAAAATTTGAAATAAAAGCTCCGTTAAAGATTATAGAAATAGCTCTTAAAACAGGATTGGGAGCTCGTAACGCTCAAGGCTTTGGTATGGTGGCAGTTGATAAAAGTGGGGAGAATTAGGAGATGAAAAAAGAAGTAAAAATAGCTTTTAAAACTCTAACACCGCTCTGGACAGGGGATGCAGAAGGTAAAAGTGAAAAATTAAAGCTTACTGGAATTATTGGTTCTTTAAGGTGGTGGTTTGAAGCATTGGTTAGAGGGATGGGATATTATGCATGTGATTCAACTTCCGATAACAAGTGCAAAGTTGAAATAAAAAACCCAGGAGATATTGGCAAAATTCATGAGAAAATGTGCCCTGTATGTTTTCTTTTTGGCGCAACAGGTTGGAAAAGCAGATTTTCATTGAATATAGAAAACGATAATTTGAAAAAGCCTTATGATGGAAAAGTGGTTGTTAAACTCAATGATGGCAATGGGTGGCATTATGAAGCCGGTCTTATGGGAGATGCAACGCTTATTTTTCAGTATGATGAATTCTATTTGTCAAAAGATTTAAATGAAGTATTTCCTTCCATTTTAAAAATTCTTCTTTATTTAATTCAGGAATACGGAATGCTTGGGGCTAAAACTTCTATGGGGTATGGCGTAGCAAGGTTTAAAACTGCTGATAATGAACTTTCAATTAAAGATGGCAATTGGAAGAATTTTACTAATTATTTAGCATTGTTTGATAATAAATTCAATCCTGAACAAATTAATGACACTGAGAGAAAGAGAAAAATTGAAAATAATTTAAAAAATCTTCCTAATCTAAAAGACATGTTTTTTGTGAAATTTAAAATTGATGGAGAATTCAAGGAAATTTTAGAAAATATAAAGCAATTTTATAATCCTGAAAATAAAATTTCTGAAGACTTCAACTGGTTGATAACTTCTCCTGTGGTAAGGAAAGTGATAAGAAAAGAAATAAAATCACAATTTAATTCTAATAATGATTTAAGACACTTTTTAATGGGAAAAGTTAAAGGTAAAAATTCTACTTTTTCGGCAATTCAGGTTTCTCATGTTTACACAAATAACAAGAAATTTGAATTCAGGATTTATGGATGGCTACCTGATAAAAAACCTATTCAAGGCAAGGTGAAAGATGTTTTAAATCTCTTGTCTCAACTCTTCAATGATGTGCCCTGGAAAGGAATATATGACAGTAGGCAAAAAAAGAAAGTTAGCCTTTTGCCGTCAAAAGTTGAAGATGGCGTATGCTGGCAAAATAGCAATTTAAAATTATTGGATAGTTGTAAAAATGTGAAAAACCTATTCCTTCAAGAAGGAGAAAACCAATGAAATACGATTTTTATTCCTTTTTAAAATCTGAGAGAATAGATAGAATTTCATATAATCAGTTTAAAAATAACCAAAATCTGTATTTTATCCATTCCAAACGAGATAAGTTATGGGGTAATAAACCGGGTGGAAATTATTCCTTGTATTTTAAAAGTAAAGGTTTTGTATATAATTTTTGCCCTGATGAAATATGGAAAAGATTAAACACATTGGGAAACGATACCAAGTTGCTAAAAACACTAAAATTCACTTTAACTCTCACTTCAAACCTCTACACAGCATCAGAAAATAATTTCTATTCAATAGATAACCAATTCGCAAAGGAAAAAGCAACAGGACTTCTTGTATTTAAAGGAAGTTCGCTCAAAGGAGCTTTAAGGCAGGCAGCTGTTGAAAACCTTGAAGATGCATTATTAAAAGGAAATTATGGGGAAAAATTTGATGAATATATGAAAGAAAGCGAAGAAACTATCTTAGAAGAGGAAGAAAGCAACAAAGATGATAGATTCTTTTTTAAAAAAAGAGCCAGACTTGTGAAACTTTTTGGAAATGAAAAAGATATAAACTGGTTTACATTTAAAAGTCTCCTTGCAACAGGTGGTATAAAAGATGTTGGTAAAATACAAGCTATTCTTGGAAAAATTTCCAGTGCTTTTGAAAAATATTTAAAACAGAAAAAGGTTGTAAACAGTGAGGGGATTTGCAGAGGAAGGTTAATATTTTCCGATTTACATTTTACAAAGGTAGCCCTTGATGTAATTACACCACTTAAAAGAGAAACAAGAACACCAACATCAGGGCCTATTTATTATGAGGTAGTTCCTGCTGGAGAAAATACGACCGGAGCAATTATATGGTTTCCTTTTGATTTAATTACTAAAGGAAAACTTGATGAAATAGATGAAGAATGGAAAGCAGATAAGAAAGTAGTAAAAAAAGCTTTTGAAAAATTAAAACAAACAGGAATAGGTGCAAAAACAAAGGATGGCTGGGGAAGGTTTGAGATTCACTGGGAGGAATAAATGGCACTAAAAGATTTAATTGATAAAAGAAAGGATGTTCTTTTCGCTGAAATCGGGGCATTGATTCATGATTTGGGTAAGTTGAGTAAGGAATTTGTGGAATATTATGTTGAATCTACTGATCCTAAGACTTGGAAGGAAGACTTACACTCTAAAACAATATTTCCTTCTCATTTAACTTGCATAGATGAACTTCTTGAGCGAATTTTCTGTCAATATAACAAAGGAAATTATGATATAGTTGAAAGAGAGTTATTAAATGTTATTAAAACTAAATTGGAAAAAGCACTTAATTTAAGATTTGATACTAATGATTCATTTCTGAAAGAAGTAGAAAAGAGACTTAAAATTCAGAAAAAGGGGAAAGTCAAATCATTTGCTGAGCTTAAATCAGCTTTAACTCATAAGGGTAAAAAATATTCAGACCAAGGAAAAGGAGAAAAATTAGATGAACTACTGGATCAAGTTTTTAAGCCTTTGATTTATATGGAAAATTTAAAGAAAGGGGTCAAAGAAGTTGGAAATTTCTTTGAAAATGATTTTTCTATCATAAATACCGCATTATGCAATATTCTAAACAATGAAAATATAGCCATATCTAACTTTATAGCAGAACACCATTTCAAAACTTGCATTTCTAATACTATTTCTTTGATTCTGGCGGAGAAAGATGGTGCCGATGGTATAGACTCTGCCATTGACAAAATGGTAACAAACCATAAGATTGCAAAGCAATCAAAAAATTATACTTATATCTCAACCGCCTTCGGGTATGAAAATCAAAAGATTGATTTAACCTTACCGGACACAGACGATAAATCTTTAACCAGAATCAGAAACGATTATGCTGATAAACTTGCAAATATTCTTGAAAATCTAAAAGACATAGAAAATGATCCAGATAAAATTCAAAACTGGATTAACAAAAGAGAAGAGCTTTTAAGAGAAACCAGAAAAGCCTTTTTAAATGCCCTTGGAGAAACAAGAAGACCTGCAAACGATGTAACTTTATGGGATCACTCTTTTTCTGTTGCTTCCCTTTATAAAGCTGCCCTTGCTCAAGTAATAATAGATGGCTGGAAAGCCCCTAAAGATATAAAGTGGAAATTACTTGGTATAAGATTTGATGGAAATGATTTTTACAATGCAGTTCCTAAGATAGGAGATCTCCTTGGCAGAAAAGCGCTTGTGCAAAAAATACTTGATAATATAAAAATCCTTCTTGAAGTTATTATACCAATTGGGAATGAGATTTACAGAGATGAAAACGGCAGTGTTTTTCTCGTTCCTGAGAATTGCGAAAATGAGGAAATTTTAGAAATAGATAACGATGTATGGAATTCCATTAAAAATATAAAATTACCCGTAGAATTGAATTATAGAGGTGAGTGGAATGAGAAAAAATTAGAAAATATTGTATCTGATTGTTCTAATATAGAAGAACTCATTGAAGAGTTATCATCTTTTATTTCTCAAGGAATTATTAAACCCAAAATTATCCTTTCAAAATCATCCCGCGGTGCTTTAAATCTTGGACAAATTCTTTCCGAAGAAAAAAAATGGGAACCTGATGTAGAAAGATTAAAACAGAAATGGAGTGGTAAAAACGAAGGTTATGAAAAGTGCATCGTTTGTAACTTAAGGCCTGTTCCGTTAACAGATGAAGAATATGAAAACTTAATAAAAAGTAAAGATTGGCATGACCTTTCAGAAGAAGAAAAGAACAGTATAAAAGCCTATGAGAGAAAAGAATGCCTTGATTGTCTTAAACTGTCATTAAACAGAGTTGAAGAATGGTATAGAAACGCAAATTGGAAAAGAGGAAATCCTGAAAAACCATCCTTTGACACTTCAATCTGGATTGATGAAGTCGCAGATGAAAACCATAGAATCGCTCTTCTTTATCTAAAATTTGACCTTGAAAAATGGCTTAACGGAGAAATGCTTAATACATTTTTAAGCAATCCTTTGCTTGAAGAGGAGTTTAAAAAACAGTTGGAAAATGAACTATACAATGTGTCAGATTATAATCGCCTTATAGAACTTCTTGAAGAGGCATTTAATAAAAATGACTTTAACCAGAAATTCTCCATAACTAAACAAGATGGCAGCAACTTGACTGTTAAAGACCTCTTTCAGGTATTAATTGGCAAAATTTACGCTACTTCTCCTACTGAATTGTTTCAATCAATTGTTGAAAACAGAGAACCTGATTGGCAGGATAGATACACCTGCCCCTCATGCGCTACAAAAGGAGATAATAAACATAAAGCAGCTGTTTTCCTTTTGCATACAACCCGCAAACATCCTTCATTTGCCCGTTTAAGGAGAATCTGGGAAACAACTAAAAATTTTGGAATTGATATATTTGAAGAAGTAAAAAGAAAACTCAATTCTAAGAAAAGATATGTGTTTGAATTTACAGACTCCCCAAATCTCAAAACCACCCACACATACTATTTCAAAGATGATAAAGATAATAAAGGAGAAATTGTAGTTTTAGAAAACAATAAAGCAGCTGTAATCTCGGCAGCTAAGGAATTTACTCCAAAAAGTGGACAAATCCTTTACATTTTTACTGATAAATTTTTTAAAAATCAAATTGGTAGTTTAAATATCAATAATGTGGAAAATCCAAAACCATATACGCCAATTATTCCCTACCAGTTTGAACCTTCAAATACGATGTTCTTTGTTCCCCTTAAAGAGGTTTGGGAAATCATTAAGCACATTAAGAAGAAATACGAAATTGAATTCAACAAAGTTCAAAACAGACTTCCTATAAAGGTTGGTTTTGTTGCTTTTCACAAAAGAATGCCGATGTATGCCGTGCTTGATACTGCAAAAAGATTGATGGAAACGAATAATTCCCCTGAAATGCTTAAAGTGTGTGAAATTTCTGAATTAGAAACTGAGGAAAATTGTAGATTATTTGAAGGTAAGCTTAGGAATAAAGTTAAAAAAATTAAATTTGATAATGAAGAGATTTATTATTTTTCTTATGCTACCGGTGATCCCAACAAAGAAGACCTTTTCCATCCCTATTTCATAGTGGAGAACAACAACGGATGGAAAGTGCCTATAAGTGAAAGTGAAAATGAAAAATGGAAAATTATCAAGCATGTTAAAAACTTGCAGACAGGCAATAAAGTCTGGTTTTATCCTTCCTATTTTGATTTCGTCTATCTTGATACAAATACAAGAAGGCTTGATGTGGGGAAAGAAAGAAAACACTGGTTATTTAAAGAAAATTCACCGAAACCTTATAGATTAAATCAGATAGATGAATTTGAAAACTTGAGAGAATTGCTGCTTAATAAATTAAAATTGACTTCATCTCAACTTCTTAATGCTTACGGAATGCTTATCGGAAAACTTCAAAATTGGGAGATAGATAAAACTGACAACTTTCCAATTACAGATAAGCCTTTTGAAGAGTTTGTTGAAAATGTGATTTTAAGCATTCCATTTAGATTAAAGCTAAAAGAAGAAACAAAGAAAGGGCAGATTAGCAGGAAAGATTTTGAGTTTTTGAAAAAAGCTATGTTAAACGGTGTATTTTTTGACTTTATTGATATGTGGCATACTGTCTTAAAAAGAAAATTTTATGAGGAGGAGCAAAATGTCTGATACATTTATACCTTTTAAAGCTAAAAAATACCTTGCCATTGCAAAAGAACCTGTATTTGTTGGAACAGGTGGATATAGAATAGGAAGAGTTGATAACACTATAGTTAGAGACCCTGCAACAAATCTTCCTAAAATTCCGGGCTCCACAATTTCGGGAAATGCAAGATATTACAGCTGGCTTTCTTATAAATCGGAAGGTATGAATTTAAATCTTGGTTGTTCAAAAGGTAAGAAAACTGAAGAACAGGACCCTTGCGGAGAATGTCCTGTTTGTCTTACCTATGGTTTTGTTAAAGACAAAAAGGCACATTCAGGGCTTGCCTATTTTTCAGATGCAAGAATTTTATTTTTCCCTGTTTCCACAATGATTGGAACAGTATGGCTTACTTCTGATGAAATTTTAAAAGAATTTGTTGAAACTGGTGGAGACGAAATTTCTGTGGAAAACAACTCTTTCCTTTATTCCCAATCCCTTGAAAGTTCTTTACCCAAAAATGACGAAGGAAAAAAATTTTTAAACTTTGGCTGGATAATGCTTAAAGCTTCTAATTCCATTAATCCTGAAATCTGGAAGATAAAAAAAGATATTGAGAACGATGAAATAACAGATTTAAGCGGTGTCTTAAACAGAGTGGGAACTCGTATTTGCGTAGTTTCAAAAGATGTTTTTCATCACATTGTTAATTCCAATCTTGAAACAAGAACATCTGTTTCTATAAATCCTATAACCGGTGCAGCAGAAAGTGGAGCATTATTTACCTATGAAGCACTGCCAAGAGGAGCGGTTTTTATCCTTGATGTTACTTATGAAAATCCTTCTAACTATATGAAAGATGAATCAATTGAGATAGTAATTGGCACAGTTGAGAAAGGATTTAAACTTTTTTCTTCTCTTGGTATTGGAGGAATGGGAACAAGAGGCTTTGGGAAAATTGAAATTATAGATAACTGGCTTGGTGAAAAGGAATACTTGGAGAAATTAAAGGAATTTATTGGTAAGCTGAATAATAATCTCAATGAATTAGAAACAAAGATTAGTAAAATAAAACAAGAAATAGAAGATGAACAGGATAACAAGAAGAAAGAAGAATTGATAAAAGAGAAAAATAAATTAGAGAAAGAGAAGCAGGATATTGAAGAAAAGAAATCTCTTTGGATAGAATATGTTGAGAAAGTAAAAAAACAAAAAGAAGCAGATGTTAATAACGAGAACGAGATTTTAGATATTCTTAAAGAAATACTTTCCTCAAGCAGGGAGGCTAACAATGAATAAAATCAATCTTGATAAAATTTGCGCTGAATACGGAATGGATTTGTTGACATTTCCTGAAAGTTTATACAATGAGGCTAAAAAGATTTTACAGGGCAGTAATAATAAAGAAGATTTCGAAGGTAAGAATTATGATGACTCAGACTGGAGAGAAAGTTTAAAAGAATTTAAAAATTACAATCTAATTAATCCACTTCAAGATTTAAAAAACAGAGTCAGGAAAGACAATCAATTTGATAAATTAAAAGAAAAACCATCTTCATTTAATTCATCTACTTTTGAAACAGAAATAACTAAAGCCCTTGGAATATTAGTAGAAGACGGCCCTTTTGCCTACATGATATGGCTTAAGTCTCAGGACAGAGAACCGCATAGAGCAATGCTTATCCAGACTGCAAGGATTCTTGCTGAACTAAAAGTTATTGAGAAAATTGAAACAAACGAAAATTTGAAAGAAAGGATAGAAAAGGCATTCCTTAACCTTTCTGGAAAGCTTCCCAAACTCCTTTTTGCAAAAACTGTCCTTGAAAAGATGCTTATTTACGCAAGATACAAGGCAAAGGCGATGGAAAATAAAGTAAGTGAGGGATAAAGATGACTGAAATTGAATATAAATATTTTGAAATCAGGCTTAAAGCCCTTTCTCCTATCTCCATAACAAGAAGAACCTTCAACATCCTTTCTGAAACTTACTGGTTTATTCCTGCATGGACTATGTGGAACGCTTTTGTAAAGCTTTTTGCATTGTTTGAAGGCAATAGAGATTATAAAGATGCTAAAAGTAAACTCAAATCTATCAGATTAACAAATTTTTATATTATAGAAAACAACGAAGCACTTTTTTCTTTTGATGAAACCAACCGTAAAAAATATATTTCTTCCGACCTTAAAAATGCCATCAATCCTCTATCCAATACTTCTCTTGAAGGTGCGTTGTATGAAAGGGAATATATCCATGCTAAAAATTTTATCGGCTGGGTGAAAATAAACAGTTCCGACAGTGATTTAAATACATTTTTTTCCGAATTAAAAGGAAAACTGTTTTTTATAGGAGCTGATAAAAATACAGGTTTTGGAAAAGTTAAAGTTGAAAAAATCAGTGAAATTCAAGTAGAAAAGCCTTCTTCTGATAAAACCAAGCCTAAAAACTTCTTGTTTAAACCAAAAAATAACAACTACTTGCTTCCTGTAGAATCTGACGAAAAAGAATTTTTTCCATTAACCTTGAGAGAATGGGATAAGGAAAAGGGAAGCGGCATGAAAATAGTTCTTATAGAGGGTTCTCAAAATGATTGAAGCCATATATCGGTTCGGTAAGTTTATGGCGGGAGATAAGAAAACTGAAGATTTTATGACAGACAAAGTTGAAGCTGATAGGTTAATTATTTTAGAGTTTGATAGTGATGGAAATTTTATGGGTATTTCAGATACAAGGAACATTTCCGGTATTGAAAGCAAACTTCTTTATAAAAAAGTTAGAGCTTCACGCAGATGTAATTCAAATACGCCAACTTTCTTTTTAAACATTAAACATCCAGAAAAGAGTATCAGATGTCTGGAATCAATTTTTAATTGGCTTAAAAAATACTCAGAGAACATTGTTTGTATTAAAAATTATGAAAAGGTAAAGGAAGAACTTTTAAATTATCTAAAGAATTTTCCACCTGAGAAAAATGAAAAAATTTTATTAACTACAACGTTTAACGGAAAATTTCCAGGAGAAATAGAAAGCATAGTAAAAGCATTTAAAATCGGTTATATGGAAGAATTTGAACCGGTTGAAGGTGTGTGTTCTCTCTGTGGAAAAAGAACTAAAGTTTCAGGAAAAAAATCACCTTATGCCTTTTACACTCTTGACAAGATAGGCTATATATCCGGCTTTTCAGAGAAAAATCATGAAAGGGGATTCCCTGTATGTATAGACTGCTTTTTACTCCTTGATTTTGCTAAAAAGGTTATAGCTTCACATAAATTTTCCCTTACCAAATATGCTCCTTCCTATTGGCTTATCCCGGATCTTGTATTAACCGAAGTAGTTGACGAAAATACACAGGAAGTTTTTAAAAACATATTTGATTTAGAATTCTTAAAAAGGAAGTTAAATCTTACAAATAAAGAAAAACTTAAACTGTCCGATACTGACGAAGATATTCTTGACGTGTTAAAAGAACTTAAAGATACAGTATCTTTTCATTTTATTTTTCTAAAGATAAACAATTCTCAGGAGCAAATAAGGCTTTATATTCAGGATGTTTATCCATCAAGAATAAAAAAACTCTTTGAAGTTAAATCTGCCATAGAGTCTGTTTTTAAACCGGAAAAAGAGTTTACTTTCAGCACTATCGGACAGTTTTTCTGGAAATGGGATAGAAATTCCCGCTCACGTGATTTAGAAGAATTCTTCCTTGAACTGATAGATTCCATTTTCCGAAAAGTTCCGTATTCTGAAAACCTTCTTATTAAAATTCTGCTAAACGGTATAAGACAGACACTTTTAGATGAACTATTAGGAGAAAAACTAAAAACCGCAAACAAAGCTTTTGATGCTCTTCTTTCATATCTGTTTGTTAAAGCTACTACGGAGGAAACTATGATAAACGGACAGTTTGATAATCTTGATAAACTTCTGGAAGAACTTCCGCTACTCAAAACGGAAGAAAGTAAAGGAATATTTTTACTTGGTGTTTTAACTCAGCGTCTTATTGACAAGCAAGCTGCAAGTAGAGACGGCAGTAAACCATTTTTAAAAAAGCTTTCCGGACTTAAAATGAATGAAAGGGGTTTCAAAAAATTGATGACTGAATTAAGAGAAAAAATGGAAGCTTATGAAATTTTTAAAGGTTTTGAAAGGGAACTATTTGATATGGCTTCTGAATATTTTGCAAAAGCCCCATCTCCGTGGAAACTAAATGTAGATGAAATGAATTTCATATTTGCTGTTGGAATGGGAATGAAAAGCAGAATTTATAAAACCATTTTTGAAAAGGAGGAAGAAAATGATTAAAAATCGTAGAGAGTATCTTTTCTTCTATGATGTAACCGATGCAAATCCAAACGGTGACCCCATGGATGAAAACAGACCAAGAATAGATGAAGAAGTTGGAATCTGTTTTGTTACTGATACAAGGCTTAAAAGAGTAATAAGAGATGAACTTGCTGATATGGGAGAAGAGATTTTTATCCGTGAGGAAAGAAAAGAAGATGGAAAATTAAAAACGAAAGAAGAACTTTTGGATCTTTACAATAACGGAGATTACAACGAAATAATAAGAAGATGCATAGATATACGGCTTTTTGGTGGAACATTTGCAGTCGGCGATAACGCAAAAAGCTTTACAGGTCCTGTGCAGTTTAAATTTGGAAGATCTCTTCACAAAGTAAGTGTAAAACTTGTAAAAGGAACAACTGTAATGCCTTCTAAAGAAGGGAAAGGACAGGGAACCATGACAGATTTTTACATTATCCCTTACGGCTTATTTTGTTTTTACGGAATAGCAAATGAAAAAGCAGCAAAAGACACAGAACTAAAAGACGATGATTTAAAAAAAATGACAGAAGCAATGTGGAAAGGTATAAAAGAATCAACCGATGTAATTTCCCGCTCAAAGTTTGGTCACATGCCAAGACTTTTAATAGAAATTATCTATAAAGAAAACACTAAAACACATATGGGTGAATTAAATAGGCTTGTTTCCATTAAAAAACCTGAAACGCTTGACGAACTTGCAATAAGAGATATTGAAGAGATTGAGCTTGATTTTTCAAAATTAAAAAAAGTGGTTGAAGAATATAAAGATAAGATTGAAAAAATCTATTATGCAGTTGATAAGAGACTCAAGTTTGCTGAAGGTTCAGAAGTTGAAAACATATTTGAAGGAATACCATTGGAGAAGTTCCCATGGCTTGCAGAATAATTGCGTTTGATATATGGGGAGAGCTTGCTCATTTCAGGAGATTTTTTACCACATCTTCTCCATTGACTTTTTCCTTCCCACCACCAACCACAGTAAGAGGTATTATTGGATCTATCTTAGGATTTTCAAAGGATGATTATATAGAAATCACTAATCGTTTAAATATCGGTATCAGATTACTTTCTCCTGTAAAGAAAATACGTTTCGGTTTAAACATAGTTTTTACTAAAGGTAGTGGAAAAAAATTTGAGCCCACCCTTTTCAGAGACCGCAAAGGTGATAACAAAAAAACAATTAGAACCCAGATATCAGCAGAATTTTTGAAAGATCCTAAATACAGAATTTTTATATCGGGAGATGATAAACTACTTGATAAACTTTTAGAATATCTACCCTTTCATAAGACCGAATACACAGTTTCCCTTGGGCTTTCAGAATGTCTTGCTAACTTTTCGTTTACCGGAGAGTTTAAGGCTGAGCTTGTAGAAGAAACTTCAGAAATACACAGTGTAATTCCCACAGACAAAGTTTTCAAAATCGACATAGAAACTGACTTAAAGCTTGCGAAGGAAAGAATTCCCGTTTTTATGAACAAAAGAAGAGTTGTTCAAGAATATCAGGATGTTGTTTTTGATATTAAGGGTAAAGATTTAGAAGGGAGATTCAAAAATGTCTTCACAATCAGAGAAACGGGAGAGAACATTCACCTGTTTGCTTTCCCATCCCGATAAATACTTGATAAAGCATCTTCAAAATGTAGCAAAACTTGTTGAAGACACTTTTCCTATTAATGACGAAACCTTAAAGAAATTTGCTGTTTATGTGGCACAGTTCCATGATGTAGGTAAGGCAACACAATTTTTTCAACATTATATAAGAGGAGAAAAGATATTTTCTCAGGAAAAAAATCACTCTTTACTTTCAGCCATCATTCTTTTTTATTTTCTTCGTTATAACATGGATGAAAATCCTCTTTTATCTTTTCTTTCGTATGTTGCCGTTAAAAACCACCACTCTTTCCCTGAAGATGTATTTGAAGATGAAGGGGTTCTTACAGATATAGATTTGCTAAAAAAACAGCTTGATTCGCTTGAAGCTTCAATTTTCTCTGAAATGAAAGTAAAAATTGACCCAAACTCACTAAAAATAAACTTAGAAAATGTAATAAAAGATTTTAAACCTTTTCGTAGTTTAAGTAGATTCAAGAAAAAGTTTGGTGAAGTAAAAGACTATTTTCTTTACATTGCTTTTCTTTCCATCTGTTCTGCACTGCTTTTTGCCGATAGAAAAGATGCAGTTGATGTACCAGAGATAAAATATTCCGATATTTCATACTTGCACTTTAAAAGTTTGATAGATTCCATTCCTGCAAAATATTCTATTGATAAATTACGGCAAAAAGCCAAAGATGCTGTTCTTTCAAAAGTATTTGACCCATCCAAAAGAGTTTACTCTATAAATCTTCCCACAGGTCTTGGGAAAACCTATACTGGATTTCTTTATGCACTTAAAATGAGAGAGATTTTAAAAAAACAAATTGGAAAAAATTTTAGGATAATTTATGCTCTTCCATTTGTATCAATTATTGACCAGAATTTTGAAATTATTAAAGAAAAGTTACAACAGATTACAGATTCCTGCGACTCATCTTTAATAATTAAACATCATCATCTTTCAGAACCAGAATACAGAAAGGATGGAGAAAGTTTACCGTTTGATATTGGAAAAGTGCTGACAGAAGGATGGGAAAGTGAAATTGTGGTTACTACTATGGTTCAGCTTTTCAATGCTATTTTTCCAAAAAATCGTTCTCAAGCTTTAAGATTTTCTCGCCTGCACAATACTATTGTTATTCTTGACGAAATTCAAACAATTCCTCTTAAATATTGGGAGATTTTTTCTCAAATTGTTGAAAATCTTGCTGAAGTCCTTGATTTTTACGTATTATTTATGACAGCAACAAAACCAGTAATTTTCCCAAATTGTGTTGAACTTGCCGGGAAAGAATTTTTTAAAGGTCTTAACAGATATAAAATAGATGTAGATATGGAAAAAAAGACCATTGATGAATTTCTAAGCACATTCAAATTTGAAGAAGATAAAACTTACCTATTTATTCTAAACACAATTAAAAGTTCGCAAGAATTTTATAAAAAGCTAAAAGAGAAAGTTAATGGAGAAATTGAATATATCTCCGCCTCAATCACCCCTTTTGAAAGGAAACAGCGCCTTGCAAAAATAAAAGAAGGGAAAGTTAAGTATCTTGTATCAACTCAGGTTGTTGAAGCAGGAGTGGATATAGATTTTGACGTAGTGGTAAGAGACTTCGCCCCTTTTGATGCTCTAAATCAGTCAGCAGGAAGATGCAACAGAAATGGGGAAAAATCGGGAGCATTCAAAATTATAAGACTTGTCGATGAAAAGGGTAAATTTTACTGGAGCTATATATACGATTCAATTTTATCTTCCTGCACTTATGAAACTCTTGAATGTGTAAACAATTTGACAGAAGAACAGTTTATAAACCTTACTGAAAAATACTTTAAACTTGTTAAAGACAGGGCAGTTGATAATGTAAAAGAATTGGCTTTATTTTCAGAGGCACTTAAATATTTACGATTTTCAGGAAAAAATGGAAAAAGGTTCATAAAAGATATGAATCTTATTGAAAACGATTACGGAATAGAAGTTTTTGTCCAGATAAATGAGAATGCTGTAAACGTATGGAACAAAATGATTGATATAGTTAAAAAGTTGAAGTCTGGAGAGCGTTCATCTTTCAAGGATTATATGAGATTAAAACCAAAATTTTATGAATTTGTCATTAGAGTTAATGTTGATGAAAAATCTTTACGGTTCTTTTCTGAAGAACTTGCTTTTCATTATATTCCTTTCAGGTATAAAGATATCTATTACGGAAAAACTGGCTTAAAAGAACCCAATTTAATATGGTAATATGGATTTAGAAAAAGCATTTATTAACGGAACACTTATCTGGTATTACTACATTTGCAAACGGGAAGTGTGGCTTATTGCCCACGGAATAGAAGCAGAGCAGGATAACAGTTTCATTTCTATCGGCAGACTAATTCATGAAACTTATTATAAAAGTAAAAAGAAAGAGTTATTTATAGACAACAAAATAAAGGTTGATATTCTTGAAAGTAGAAAAGTCATAGGTGAGGTAAAGAAAAGTTCCAGATTTCTGAAAAGTGCCAGAATGCAGCTTGTTTTTTATTTGTATTATATAAAGAAAGTAAAAGGAGAAGAACTTACAGGCGAACTACTGATACCTGAAGAGAGAAAGAGAATCCCTGTAAAACTTACAAAGAAATTGGAGAAAGAGATTGAAACAGCTATAGAAGAGATAGAAGAAATAATAAATCTTTCAAAACCTCCAAAGGCTGAAAAAACTGTCTTTTGTAAAAATTGCGCATACAGAGAATTTTGCTGGAGCTAAAATGAAACAGCCTCTTATAATTTTTAAAAACGGTACAATCAAAAGAGAACAAAACACACTGTTTTTTATTGAGGAAAACGGAAGCAAGCATGTTATTCCTATAGAAGCAATATCAGAAATAGAAATCTTTGGAGAAATTAATTTCAACAAAAGAGTTCTTGAATTTTTAACGAAAAAGAAAATTCCTGTTCATTTCTATAATTATTACGGTTACTATACAGGCACTTATTATCCAAGAGAACATCTAAATTCCGGATATGTAATTTTAAAACAAGCTGAACATTATCTGGACTATGATTTAAGGCTTTTTATAGCAAAAATGTTTGTTTATGGAGCGTATCGCAACACAAGACAAAACTTAATCAACTATAAATGTGATGAGATTGTTGAAATTATAGATTTTAAATCATCTAACATAGATAAAGCTGCAACCATTGAAGAACTAATGGCTATAGAAGGCAACATAAAAGAGGCTTACTACAGCGGATTTAATCAAATTTTAAAACAATTTTCATTTGAGAAAAGAGAAAAACGACCTCCTGATAGTGAAATAAATGCAATGATAAGTTTTGGAAACACCTTACTTTATACAAAAGTGTTGAGTGAAATTTACTTTACCCATCTTGACCCTCGTATAGGTTATCTCCACGAAACAAACAATAGAAGTTTCAGTTTAAATCTTGATATTGCAGAAATTTTTAAGCCTGTTATTGTAGATAGGCTGATTTTTAATCTCGTAAACAGGAAGATTATTAGAAAAGAACATTTTGAAAAAGAAGCAGGAGCATACTTTTTAAACGAACAAGGGAAAAGAATTTTCGTTCAAGCTTTTGAAAGTCGCCTTAAAGATACCATTAAACACAGAAGATTAAATAGAAAAGTCTCACTTCAAAGGCTGATAAGACTTGAATGCTATAAATTGGTTAAGCACTTAATTCAGGATGAAATATATGAACCGTTTGTGATGAGGTGGTAATGTTTGTTATTTTGGTTTACGACGCTGGAGAAAAAAGAGTTCAAAAATTTTTAAAAATCTGCAGAAAATATCTTGTTCATGTTCAAAACTCAGTTTTTGAAGGTGAAATCACAGAAGCAGTATTGAAAATGTTAATAAATGAGCTTAAAACAGTTATTAATGAAGATGAAGACTCTGTATTAGTATATAAATTTAGAACCAAAAAATACTATGAAAGATTATCGCTTGGCATTGACAAACCTTCTCATGAAAAATTTGTTTTCTAACAACTGTCGGGAAAGAAAATTTATTTGATGGCAAGTTAAAACCTTGCCTCCCTAAGAATATCATAATACGCATAAGTTTTTTATAAATATCTTAATAATCATCTCCGACACTTGACTTGCGATATTAAGTAATGATAATATAGATATAAACCTTGACGTTCTTTGAAAAAAGAATAAATTATTTAAATAGGGTTTTAAGCGTACCTCTAAGGAATTGAAACTAGAAATAAAAAAAAAGAAAATGGAGGTAGAAAATGGGTTTTAAGCGTACCTCTAAGGAATTGAAACATAAATGATATATGTAAATGATTGCTTTCTGCTCGGAGGGTTTTAAGCGTACCTCTAAGGAATTGAAACTTTATACAGAAAACAAAATCAAAGGAGGTAAAAAATGGTTTTAAGCGTACCTCTAAGGAATTGAAACTTCAATAAAAGATAAGTTTTTAGAAAAATGTTATAGACTGTTTTAAGCGTACCTCTAAGGAATTGAAACCTGTATCCCTCTTCAACGTATTTCCTAACCCTTTCTTGTTTTAAGCGTACCTCTAAGGAATTGAAACGGGGGTTCTCCGCCATGCATAGCGTATAGTAAACTAGTTTTAAGCGTACCTCTAAGGAATTGAAACACGATATGCGTTGGTGGTGGAAGCTGTTTAAGTTCTGTTTTAAGCGTACCTCTAAGGAATTGAAACCTTCCATATCTAACCTCCTTTCTCGGTTTTCTATATTGTTTTAAGCGTACCTCTAAGGAATTGAAACGTGAGTATAGCGATATAGTTATAGAAAATAAGGATTGTTTTAAGCGTACCTCTAAGGAATTGAAACCGATGCCCTGTTCAAAAATAAAAATAGGGGAGATAAAGTTTTAAGCGTACCTCTAAGGAATTGAAACCGATGCCCTGTTCAAAAATAAAAATAGGGGAGATAAAGTTTTAAGCGTACCTCTAAGGAATTGAAACCGATGCCCTGTTCAAAAATAAAAATAGGGGAGATAAAGTTTTAAGCGTACCTCTAAGGAATTGAAACCGATGCCCTGTTCAAAAATAAAAATAGGGGAGATAAAGTTTTAAGCGTACCTCTAAGGAATTGAAACCGATGCCCTGTTCAAAAATAAAAATAGGGGAGATAAAGTTTTAAGCGTACCTCTAAGGAATTGAAACTAAACATTAATTTATTTACAATTTTATCAATCCTTAAGTTTTAAGCGTACCTCTAAGGAATTGAAACTAAACATTAATTTATTTACAATTTTATCAATCCTTAAGTTTTAAGCGTACCTCTAAGGAATTGAAACTAAACATTAATTTATTTACAATTTTATCAATCCTTAAGTTTTAAGCGTACCTCTAAGGAATTGAAACTAAACATTAATTTATTTACAATTTTATCAATCCTTAAGTTTTAAGCGTACCTCTAAGGAATTGAAACTAAACATTAATTTATTTACAATTTTATCAATCCTTAAGTTTTAAGCGTACCTCTAAGGAATTGAAACATAAATAAAAACAAAGAAAATGGAGGTAGAAAATGAGTTTTAAGCGTACCTCTAAGGAATTGAAACATATATCAATAGCACAAAAATCTAATTTCGTAGCAGGTTTTAAGCGTACCTCTAAGGAATTGAAACCTCTCAGCTCTTTCATCACAAGAGCCATTTTTTAAGTTTTAAGCGTACCTCTAAGGAATTGAAACTTAATATAGTCTTGTAAATTATATGCTGAATATTCCATGTTTTAAGCGTACCTCTAAGGAATTGAAACTTCTTGAACAAAACTTTTTAAAGTTGTCATATATGGTTTTAAGCGTACCTCTAAGGAATTGAAACCGATGATTACGTTCATTGCGAAGACGCTATATATATTGGTTTTAAGCGTACCTCTAAGGAATTGAAACTATAAAAGGAATAAGATGTTATAGGGTGGATATTTTGTTTTAAGCGTACCTCTAAGGAATTGAAA